>JAQBEG010000032.1:0-7136 GCA_032123985.1 Deltaproteobacteria bacterium | reverse complement strand
CCGGGCCCTCGTCTAGAGACGCCGGCCGCAATCCTGTGAAATTGAGTCGGGCATCCCTTGGGGAATTGGTGACCCACCCCCCTCGAGTTTGAAGGCCCGCTCGGGTCTAACTGTCCGCATCTATTGCACCGTCCCCGTTGTCACGCCCATTTGCGGTCAACGGAGGCTTCTCTGCCGCGGCTTCCTCGACCGTGACCCGTGTCATCCGGACGTTCACGATCGGCCGGTCTTTCGGGCCCCATCGCCCGATCCGATCGACCGATACTGCGGTGATGGCATCGACGACCTCGATGCCCGAAACGACACGTCCGATCGCGGTGTAGCGGCCATCGAGGCTGTGGTTGTCGGCATGCATGATGAAGAGCTGACCGCCGGTGGAATTTCGTAGTCCCTTGTTGCCCATGCCGACGACGCCTCGGATGAAAGGGGCGTCGCCAAATTCGTCGGGGATGTGGAGCGCGGAGTTTCCGTTTCCGTCGTTGTTTGGATCACGGTCGCGGGAGTTGGGATCGCCGCCCTGGATCATGAAATCCGGAATCACTCGATGGAAGGTCGTTCCGTCGTAATATCCGTCTTTCGCGAGATCGATGACCTGCGCGACGGTTTCGGGTGCGAGTTCGGGCATCAGCTCGATCTCGATCGTGCCTTGGCCAGCTCCAGTGTCGACTTCGAGCGTCAATGTGGAGTGGCTCTCGTCGTGGGGCCATTCGAAAGCCTTCGATGCTTCGAGTTCTTCCTGGGTCGATCGGGCTTGGGGGGCAGTCGCCGGATCGGCTCCCAGGTCGACTCGATTACAACCGATCGCCACTGCCATGAGAACTGCCAATCCGATCGCGCGGCGGTTTGTCCACGCGCGATCGCGGCCGTTGGCCGATCGTTCGAATGGCTGTGATAGCGTGAAGCGCATGCGTATCTCATCGTCCAGAAAAGCCCGAGAAGTAAGTCCTTTGCGTAGCAGCGTCTTCGCCACCGCGTGCGGGGTATGGCTGCTGATCGGCTGCCTCGGGACGGTTGTCGCATCCGCTGCGCCCGGCGCCCCGGTACGGGGTCGCCAGGGGATGGTGGTTTCGACGCATCACGAGGCCGCGAAGGCGGGGGCCCGCATTCTTCGAGACGGAGGGAATGCGATCGATGCGGCAGTCGCGACCGCTTTCGCCGTGGGTGTCGCCCAACCCTTTTCGGCTGGCCTGGGCGGGGGAATGTTTGCGTTGGTGAGACTCGAGGATGGCGAGATTGTCGCCCTAGACGCGCGTGAGACGGCGCCCGCTGCGGCGACGCAGACGATGTACACGGCGCCCGGCGTCGCGGAGCACGCGTCGGTTCACGGTCCGCTTGCGGTCGCGGTGCCTTCGTTCGTACCGGGCATGATCGAACTTCTCGAAAAACATGGCACGATGCCCCTCGCGACCGTGCTGGCGCCGGCGATCGAACTCGCAGAATCGGGCGTCGTGGTCGGTCGCTACCACGCGCGCCTCGCCGGTTATATGCGCGGTCGGCTGACCGAAGAGCGTTTTCCAGAGACCTGGCGAATCCAGTTCGCGCCCTTCGAATCAACGCCGATGCAAGGCGAGCTGCTAGTGCAGGCCGATCTCGCCAAGAGCCTGCGTCTCTTGGCACGGCGCGGGACGTCCGTCTTTCGTGATGGTGAGGTCGCTCGGGCGATGGTGGCCGAGGTTTCGCGACGAGGCGGCCTGCTCACGCTCGAAGATCTACGTGCCTATCAGCCTCGCTGGAGAAAGCCGGTCATCGGCGAATATCGAGGACTGCGTGTCGCAAGCTTTCCACCGCCCTCGTCGGGCGGAGCAGTTCTGCTCGAGGCGCTGAATATCCTCGAGGGCTTCGATCTCGCCAACCTGCGGGCAGGCGGGGCACCGGCGATTCATCTGGTGAGCGAGGCCATGAAACTCGCCTTCGCCGACCGAGCGGCTTATATGGGCGATACGGATTTCGTCGAGGTGCCGATCGATCAGTTGATTTCGAAACAGTATGCGGCGACGCAACGCGCTCGCATCAATGCAGAGGTCGCCACGACAATCGTCGGTCCGGGCGCCATTCCGGAGGATGCGGGGACGACGCATCTTTCAGTGACCGATGCCGACGGGCGTGCGGTTGCACTCACGATGACGATCAACACACCCTTTGGATCGGGAATCACCGTGCCCGGCACCGGCGTTATCTTGAACAACGAGATGGACGATTTTGCGATCGCGATGGGGACTCCGAACAGCTACGGACTAGTCGATACGCGCGGTGCAAACCTGGTGGAACCCGGTAAACGACCGCTTTCGAGCATGACGCCGACGATTCTCGATCGCGACGGCAAACTCTTCATGGTATCCGGGAGTCCCGGTGGGCCGCGGATCATCTCGACCACACTGCTGACGGTCCTGAACGTGGTCGACTGGCAGATGGATCCAGAGGCTGCGACGGCGGCGCCTCGCTTCCATCATCAATGGGATCCAAACAGTCTGAAAGTTGAACCGGAAATCGCGGATGAGGTCATCGACTCGTTGAGAGCGCGGGGTCATGAGGTCGAGCGATCCAGTCGGCATTGGTCGGCCGCAGAGGTCATCGTGATCGATGAAACGACGGGCTACCACCTGGGCGGCTCCGATCCGCGAACCGATGGCGCGGCCATCGGCGTCGATGTCGTAAAGAGTCCCGCGAACAATTTGCCACATAAGGAATAATGGGTACAAAGACCCAGTTCCTGTTTATCAGTGCGTGACGTCCTCCAATGTCGAGATGTATTCCCCTCGGTTTTGCAATGGGCATCACGGCGCTGCAGATCCCAGGGAAGCGATGCCTCGGCCCGCTTGGGTCCGTAGCTGCAGGGGTGTGTCCCAGACGCCCTCAGGCCGAGAGGTCCGGGGCGTTTGCTCTTTTAGGTGGGTTCAAAGTTGGACCGGCAAACCGCCGAAGTCATGAACTCAGGGATGAACGGCGCTCTCGCTGTAGGCGTCAAGCCGGAAGATGCGCTTCGCGACGCGCAGCACGTCTTCGGGAGTCACTCGGGCGATGGCTTCGGGATAGAGCTCGGTGTGATCCGGTCCGAGCCCGTAGATCGAATCGAGCGCGATATGCGTCGCACGGGCGTGACTTCGTTGAGAGTCGATGGCGAAGGTCCCCGTGCCGAAGCGTATCGCGTGTTGCAATTCTTCATGGCTCGGTGCCTTCGTGATGAGCCGATCGATTTCCTCGAAGATGCCGGCGCGTGCACGTTCGACTTTTTCGGGGGCGGTCGCGATGTAGATCGTGAAATAGCCCGGCGCGAGGCCTTCGACGTTCGAGGCCGAGACGCTGTATGCGAGGCTCTGGCGGTCTCGCAATTCGAGGAATAGGCGACCGCCCTGGCCGGCGAGAATCTGTGCGATGAGTTCGAGCGCATAGCGGTCGGGATCGCCTAACGTGATCCCGCGAAATCCGATCACGAGATGGGCCTGGGCTCGATCCTTGATGAGTTCAGACGTTCGGATGCCCACGTCACGCCGTTCTTCCGTGGGTAGTGCAAAGCGATCTGTTCCGGTGTGCATCGAATGCAGTCGATTCTCGACGAGGCGTCCGACCTCTTCGGGGTCGACATCGCCCACCACCGAGATCGCAGCGCGATCCGCCCGCACGAGTTGATTCGCATGACGCCGCAGATCGTCGACAGTAAATCCTGAAACCGTTTCGGCTTCACCGAGCACAGTCATGCGATAGGGATGTCGTTCGAATTCCGTCTGCGCAAAAAGTTGGAAGGCCCTCTGGCCGAGCCGATCCGGTCGGCGCTCGAGGGCGGCGAGCGTTTCTCGCCTTTCGCGTTCGATTTCCTCGGGATCAAGGCGTGGCTCGAGCAGCGCATCGGCGAAGAGATCGAAAGCCGGCTCGAGGGTTTCGGTCAAACAATCGAGCGTGAGGCCAACCGAGTTGCGCCCCGAGAAACCATCGATATCCGCGGCCAGCCCCTCGACCTTGCGGGCGAATTCCGCCGCCGAATGCGTCCGTGTTCCGCGTGTCCACATCGCGGCCAGAAAGCGAGTCAGGCCAGAGTTCGACTCGTCCTCGCAAAGCAGCCCCCCCGGCCCAGCGAGGCGAATCGCGACGATCGGCACTTCGGGTCGACGCAAGACATGCAGATCAAGTCCATTCGAGAGCTGTGTGTCGAGGCGCTCCCCCGCGCCGTCCGCCGCGGGACGCATGGGACCGAAGCGCAGTCTGTCTCTTTGCGGCCCGCCGTCGGATGGGCGATTCCCGGGCGTGTTGCTTTCTTCCGCTGTGGCGGCATTCGAAATAGAAGCCGCCTCGATGCCTTGCGCGACGGCTCGCCTGATCGCCGTCTCGTCGAGATTCGCGTCTGTCGATTCGGGAATCAGCGCGGCGACCGTCAGCGATTCCGGCAGCAGGTATCGCTCTGCGACGCGCCGTAGATCGTCCGGTGTCGCAGAGCGCAACGTTTCGAGCGCTTCGGCTTCGCGCTGCCAGCCGCCACCGATCGCCTCGAAGCTGCCGAGCTTGGAGGCCACGCCGGATACGCTCTCGCGGTCGAATTCCTCACTCGCCAGAAAATTGACCCGCGCTCGTTCGAGTTCCGCTTCCGAAACGGGTTCACGCCGAAGGCGGTCGACTTCTTCGACGATCCGGCGTGTCGCATCGAGGAGGCGGTTCGAATCGGTTTCGAAGCCGATGCTGAAGAGTCCGCGGTCGAGCGGCGTATACGCGCCGGCGTCGATTCGGTCGACGAGGGCTTCGCGCTCTCGAATTTCTCGCACCAGCCGACTCGACTCGCATTCTCCAAGCACGTAGGCGAGCAAATCGAGATAGGTCGAGTCGCGATCGCGAAACCGCGAAGCGGGCCAGGAGAGGTCCACGCGGTGACCCTCGAAGGGTTTGCGCAAGACGGCGACGCGCAATGCTTCGGGCGCAGGCTCGTCCAGTCGCGTGCGAATCGCGGCCCCGTGCTTAGCATCTTCGAACAGTCGCTCGATCTCTGCTGAGACCTCCTGGGAATCGAAATCGCCGATGGCGACGACCATCAAATTATCCGGGGTGTACCAGCGCTCGAAGAATTCGAAGACCTGAGCCCGATCGAATCCCGAGACATTCGATGCCGGTCCCAGGATCGGGAGTCCGTAGGGATGTGCCCGATAGCATTCGCGAAAGGCGAGTTCGCCGAGTACGTGTCCGGGCGTGTCGTCGGAGCGTCGGATCTCCTCGAGTACGACCTCTCGTTCCCGTGCGATCTCCTCTTCGTCGAAGACCGAATGGCGAATGGCGTCGGTCAGGACATCGAGTCCCTCGCGCCACGCCGCCGAGGGCAGCGTCGCGTGATAGACGGTCGAATCGAAGGAGGTATAGGCATTGATGTGGCCACCTAGGCCCTCGATTTCACCGGCGACTTCGCCGACGGCCCGGCGCTCGGTTCCCTTGAAGAGCATATGCTCGTGGAAGTGGGCAAGGCCCTCTTCACCCGGACGTTCGTCGGCCGAACCGACGCCAGCCCAAATCTGAAGCTCGACGACGGGAGAGCGGTGGCTCTCGCGAAGCAGGATCGTCAGTCCATTGGGCAGGACGCGATGGGTCGTGGAATCGAATGCGGTCATTGCGGGTTGTTTCAAAGCGCGCCGAGAGTACCGGAGCCCACCGACGCTCGCTCGCGATCGCTGTCTCGAGGCTAAGTTCTGTGGATGCAAGACGCACGAGACACCGCCCCGGATCCCGCTCTCTTCGACGATGGCAGTGTCTGCGTGTATCTCCATCTTCCCTTCTGCGAGCGGATTTGTCCCTATTGCGATTTCGCAGTCGTCGCTGCGCCCATGCTCGAGCCCGAATCCGAGGCTCGCTACGTCGCCGCGCTGCATCAGGAACTCGAGGCGCGTAGGTCGGATTTCGAGGGGAGGGCGCTGGCCAGCGTATATTTCGGAGGAGGGACGCCGTCGCTCTTTCAGCCGGAGTCGATTCGCGAAATTCTGAGTGCGATCCGCGAGGCGTTTTCGACTGCTGCATCTGCTGCATCTGCTGCATCTGCTGCGTCGGTGCTCGAATCGAACGTCGAAACGACGCTCGAACTCAATCCGAGCACGCTCGAGCAGTCGCGTCTGCCGGGCTTTCGGGCGGCCGGCATAAACCGACTCTCGATCGGCATCCAGTCCTTCAACGACGCACAATTGAAGCGACTCGGTCGGGCGCATCGCGCGGACATCGCACGCGGCACGCTCTCTGCTGCTCGGGCTGCCGGCTTCGACAATCTTTCGATCGACCTGATCTTTGCGGGCCCATCACAGCTCGAGTCCGACCTCGATCGCGATCTGAATGAGATCCTCGACTGGATGCCGGAACACATCTCGACCTACGAGCTGACGTTCGAGCCCGAGACGCCCTTTGGCCGCGCGCTCGCTGTGGGCAAGATGCAGGCCTGCGACGAGGATCGAGCCGTTACGATGATTGGACAGATCGAAACTCGGCTCACGGCGGCCGGTTACGAGCGTTACGAGATCTCTAGCTATGCGCGGCCTGGATTTCGATCAGAACACAATGCGCGCTATTGGCAGCGGCAGGCCGTACTCGGGCTCGGGATGGGCGCGCATTCATCGGAGGCGCGAACCTCCGATCGTCCACACGGCGCGAGGCGCGCGAATCCACGTACGCTCGAGGCATGGTTCGCGAAGGTCGAGGCGAGTCCCGCCCACGCGGGAAGCGAAGAGACGCTCTCGACCGCGACCGCCAGGGGCGAAGCGGTCTTTCTTGGTTTACGGCAGAGGGACGGGCTCTCGGCCGTCGCATTCGAAGCCGAGTTTGGTGGTCCGCCCCGAGATTTTTTTGAGACCGAGATCGAGGCGATGGCCGCGCGGGGTTGGCTCGCCGAGGGAGGGGCTGCGCCCGGTGATTTACGGCTGACCGAGGAAGGCCGCCTGGTGGCCGATAGCGTGGCCGCGGAGTTCGTTTCAGTGCAATGATGATCTCGATCTGGTGGATCATTTGGAATTGACGCTCCCGAAGGGCGGGGGTATACGTGAGCCTTCGAAATCATTGAGGTTTCCATGTCCCAGCCCAGTCCTCGCCCCAAGCCGAAAATCCACGGGCCGTCGCTCGAGAACGAGCTCACCGAGCGCCAGGCAATGGTGCTGCGCGCGCTCGTCGCGGCCTACGTCGGCCAG
>JAQBEG010000031.1:0-4020 GCA_032123985.1 Deltaproteobacteria bacterium | reverse complement strand
GCGGTGCTTCGTGAAATAGAATCGGCACAGCCGGCCTTCATCGCGACCCTCTTCGTTCCGACCTGTATCGCCTACTACCAACATCCCGACGTCATGGTCGGCCTGGGCATGGAACCACGCCCACCTCATCCGAAGGGCTTTGAGCTCGAAATGGGGAATCTCGATGGGCTGGAGCGCGTGCGCAGCCGTGGAAAGATCTACCGCGACGCATCGTGAGTCGACCGCCCAGATCGCGGAATTCGAACGATTCGCGCTACGCTCCGTTCGCGCCCCGGGGAGATATCGCCTTGACCGTCGACTACGAGCCCTTCTCGCCACAGTGGCGCAACGATCCCTACTCGAAATACCGCGAACTACGCGATCACGCTCCGATCCATTACGCGCCCGAAGCCAAGGTCTGGTGCGTCTCGCGCTATGACGACGTCTTCGCAGTCCTGAACGACCCTGAGACGTTCTCGTCGAGGGCGATGTTCGTCATGCTGATGAACCGAGGTGAGGAAAAGCCTCCGCCGCTCAGCTGGAACGTCATCAAGTTCGTGGCGCGAATCGTCTGGAAGACCCGTATGGGGCCAGCGGGTTTTGCAAACGCGCGCAGCCTGATCGCCGACGACGGCGGCCCGCACACCGCATTGCGCAACATCGTAAATCGTGGCTTCACGCCGCGGGTGATCTCGAGTTGGGAGCCGCGAGTGCGCGCGATTGCCGATCAGTGTCTCACAGGGCTGCGTGCGGGCGATCCCTTCGATCTGGTTCGCGACCTAGCCGTTCCACTGCCCGTTGCGATCATCTCTGAACTCCTCGGCATCGAGGCCGAGCGGCACGCGGACTTCAAACGTTGGTCGGACGTGATCGTCCAGAGCATGTCGACGCCCGAGGGTCGCGCCGACCCCTTCGCGCCCAAGATGGCGAACACCTTCGGCGAACTCGTCAGCTACTTGAAGAAGATCGCACGCGAACGGCGACGTGCGCCCGCCGATGACCTGATCAGTACGATCGTGACGCATCAGGACGGCGGGACCGGGCTCAACGACTACGACGTCGTCAACTTTGTCATGCTCTTGCTCGTGGCGGGCAACGAGACGACGACGAACCTGATCGGCAACACCGTGAGCGCACTGCTAGACCATCCCGATCAGCTCGCGAAGCTACGCGACGACCCGAGTCTCATCGCGCCGACGCTCGAGGAAGCGCTGCGATTCGACTCGCCCATCCAGCTCTTGTTTCGCAGCGCGACCCGTGACGTCGAACTGCACGGGGTGACGATCCCGAAAGGGGCAATCATCGCGCCACTCCTCGGTTCGGCCAATCGCGACGAGCGCCAGTTTCAAGATTCCGACCGATTCGACATCGAGCGCCGGCCGCGCGGGCACCTGGCCTTCGGCTTCGGCGACCACTTCTGCCTCGGCAGCTCGCTCGCACGGCTCGAGGCGAGTTGCGCGATGGAAGCGCTGCTGCCCGAGCTCTCGAAACTGACGCGTGCGCCAGGCGATCGTGAGTGGATCGATTCGTTCCTGGTGCGTGGGCCTCGCAAGCTCGAACTGAAGAAGGCGGCCTGATGAAAGTTGACTTCGAAGCATTCTCGGGCGAACACATTCAAGATCCCTACCCGATCTATCAAGCGCTGCGCGACCACGCGCCGATCCATCGCTGTGACGAATCCGGCGTCTGGGTGCTCTCGCGATATGACGATGTCGCCGCCGCGTTCAAGGATCCGGAGCTCTTCTCTTCGAAGGTCGACAACGCGCTGCGAATCAAGCAAGGCGGACTCTCCGGCATCGTCATGACTCTTCGCGTGCTGATGAAGATCATCACGAAGCTCCGCGTCACACCACGGCGGGCAGCGAAGGGTCGAATGTTGATCCAGGAAGACGGGGATGTTCACCGCGCGATGCGCAACATCGTGAACCGCGGTTTCACGCCCGGCCGCATCGCCGAATGGGAACCACGGATCCGGGAGATCGCGGACGAATGCATGGACGATCTGCGAGGACGAGACGAGGTCGATCTCGTTCAGGCGCTCGCCGTCCCACTGCCGGTCACGGTGATCGCCGAGGTCCTCGGAGTCGAGCCCGAGCGGCGCGTCGAATTCAAGCGCTGGAGCGATCAGATCATTCAGGTCAGCACCAATACCGGCCCCGATCGCCTGATCGACCTGACGCTCATCGACGTGCTCGGCGAGATGAGTGCCTACCTTCGCCCGATCATTCGCAGTCGACGCGCGGAGCCGAAGGACGATCTCATCAGCACGCTCGTCGAAGCCCAGGACGGTGAGACGGCGCTAAACGATTACGAAGTCTTCATGTTCATCTTCCTGCTTCTCCTCGCAGGAAACGAGACGACCACCAATCTGCTCGGGAACGCCGTCGATGCGCTCCTCGATCATCCGGATCAGCTCGCGAAGGTGTCGAACGACCTGTCTCTGATTCCGGTCCTGATCGAAGAAACGCTGCGCTACGACAGCCCGGTTCAACAACTGACGCGGAGGTTGACCCGCCAAGTGACGCTGCACGGTGTCACCCTGCCGCCCGGTGCGGAGGTTCAGCTGCTGATCGGGTCCGCGAACCGCGACGAGCGACGCTATCCCGATCCCGATCGGCTCGACCTCTCGCGTGACACCAAGGGCCATCTGGGATTCGGCTTTGGCGCACATTTCTGCCTTGGGGCGTCACTCGCGCGACTCGAAGCGCGGATCTCCCTCGAAGCGCTGGTGCCTGAACTCTCCGGCCTGGTGCGCGCGCGCCCGGAACTCGAGCTGCTGCCGTCGAACGTGCTGCGTGGCCGCGCACGTCTCGACTTGAAGGCCGCCTGATTGCCTTATCCGCGACCAGACGTGCTATGCGTCAGTCGATGCAATCCTGGATCCCGCTGCTCTGTCTAATCGGCACGCTGTTGCCATGCCTGGGCTGTGAGAGGGATTCGAGCGAGCCGACCGTAACGAATGGACCCACCGAGTTCGCTCAGCGCAGCCGACCGACTGAAATCGAGCACGCCGAGACGCCCACCGCGTTGCTCGGAGACCACGTCGCCGATCGTTATCCGGCGTCGCTCGAGACCGTCCTCGAAAAACGCTTCCTCCGAGTACTCACCTCCCAAAACGCCTTTGACTTCTATCTTTATCAAGGGCAGCGTGGCGGTTATCAGTATGAAATGGTGAAGGCCTTCACGCGCTTCCTGAACAAAAATCATACTCGGGGTCGAGGCGAGCTACCGATCCAGTTCGAACTCATCCCCGTTCACAGCGATCAGCTGATTCCGCTCCTGCTCGAAGGAGCGGCCGACCTCATCGCCGCCCGCCTCACGGTCACGCCCGAGCGCGCCGGGCGGGTTCGATTCTCCAGGCCCTACCGAACCGTCGACGAACTTCTCGTGACCCACGATGGAACACCCCTGATCAACTCGCTCGAAGGGCTTGCGGGGAAAACGGTCGCTGTCCGCGAGAGCAGCAGTTATCACGAAAGCTTGCGTCGACTGAACCGTGAATTTCTGGCAGCCGGACGAGAGCCCGTACGTCTGGAACTCGTCGACGAGAACGTCGACACCGAACGGATCCTCGAACTCGTCGCGGCGAACCGCTTTGCCTACACGGCGGCGGACTCGATGGTCGCGGAATTCGCCCTCAAGATTCATCCAAATCTTCGAATCGTCGACGGCATCGCGCTGCGACGAAACGGCGAACTCGCGTGGGCGACACAGCCCTCGGCAATCAGTCTCGCGGAAGAGATGAACTCTTTTCTCGAAACCTACGAGGAGGGCAGTCTGCTCGGCAACATCGCGGTCTCGAAATACTTCGAGGCCGAGCGCGAGATGGCCGAGCGCCTGGCGATCGGCGGCGGCAGGACGCTGTCCGAATACGACGCCTTGTTCAAACAACACGCGGCGAAATTCGGTCTGGACTGGCGTCTGGTCGCCGCGATTGCCTGTCAAGAGTCGCGTTTCGAACCCTCCGCACACAATCGTTGGGGTGCTACCGGACTAATGCAGATCAAGCCGAGCACGGCACGCGAGCCCTACATCGACATT
>JAQBEG010000030.1:0-3437 GCA_032123985.1 Deltaproteobacteria bacterium | reverse complement strand
GGTTCGAAATTGAAGGCGGGGGCGACGATTTCGGGACGAAGGACGAGCAATCCCGCCGAGAGGACGACGAGGCCCGTCAAGAGCTGATGGGAATTGATGAAGTCGCGCGGCTGGAGGAGTAGCCAGACCGGCAGGACGGAGGCCACGAAGGAATAGCCGAGGAGCAGGAAGACCCAGGTCGTGATCGAGATCGACTGGAGAATTGGAAAGGCCGATGCGACCGATTCGCCATAGAAAATCGACACCAGGAGAATGACATAACAAACGATCGAAGGCAGAAACATCGGCATGCCGCGTTTGTAGACGAGCCAACCAAGCGTGATGGCGACGATGATCTGGACATTGATCGGGAAGATCGAACTCGGTGTGGTCGAGAAAAGCGTGGCGATGATGTATGCAAACACTGCGAGCACGACCCAGATCAGCAGCGAAATGATCACCAGGAAAAGGGTTCGCACGCGCGGATTGATGACACTTCCGGCGATATCCCCAATAGACCGGCCGCGGTGTCGCGCGCTGATTACGAGGGTCGAAAAATCGTGCGCAGCGCCCATGAAGACCGTGCCTACGCACACCCAGAGGAGGGCGGGCACCCAGCCCCAGATCACGGCGATGGCGGGGCCGACGATCGGAGCAGCGCCGGCGATCGAGGCGAAATGATGCCCCCAGAGGACATGAAGGCGTGTTGGAACGTAGTCGACGCCGTCTTCGAGTTCGCGCGCGGGAACCGGTTCATCCGCGCGGAGTGCGAATACCTGGCTTGCCAGAAAGCTTGAGTAGAAACGGTAGCCGAGAGCGAAGACGATGAAGACGATGACGGCGAGGACGGCGGCGTTCAATCTGGTGCTCTCCGAGGCAAGCAAATTCGTCCAGACGTTACCAGATGGTCCGCAGAACTAGGCGGAGGACTCTGCCGGGCCGGACTGGCGTAGCCGTCGCGTGATGAGGAGTAGCCCGACCACCGTCATGAGCCCACCCGTCACGTCGATCAACACGTCGTAAGGGCTGCCGGTGCGAACCTGCGAAAAAGCCTGTCGAGCTTCATCCGCGGCTGCGAGCGACGTGACGATGAAGAGCGCGACCCAAGCCGCTGTTGCGAGCTGCGTTCGACTCGCCGAGATCAGCGAAGCGCGAAAGGTGAGCATTGCGAGAATCGCATACTCGATAAAATGGGCAGACTTCCGGATCGCGATGTAGATGCGATAGCGCGTCCGATAATCGAGATCTCCGGTCAGCCAGTCCAGCCAGGGCATGATCGTGTTGCCCGATTCTGAAAAAGAGAACGAGTCGCCGCCGAAAATCCAGATCAGCGTGGCCCAGCAAACGACCCATAGCCAGGGCAGAAGCCTTCGCCGGAGCGGTCGTTTCGACGGCACGGAATCGACGGCATCTTTTGGGTCACTCTGGAACAAGGATCGCCTCATCGTTCGGAGGATAGCTCGCCAGATTCCGAGCTCACGGCCCGGTATCGTATGAAGATGCCTGAACTCAGAATCGGTCTGGTCTACGAAACATTTGAGACCTATCGCCGCCGTCCGGCAGATCCTGTCGACGCCCACGTCGAATTCGAGCCAGAGTCGACCCTCGAAGCGCTCGAGGCGGCCATTGTTCAGCTAGGGCACCGGCCCCTTCGGCTGGGTTCGCCACAGGCGCTTCTCGAGCGAATCGGTCGGGCAGACTCGCTCGGAGTGGACGCTGCGTTCAATATTGCAGAGGGACTCGGTGGACGAAACCGCGAGGCCTGGGCTCCCATCCTGCTCGAGATGGCGAAAATCCCGACGATCGGATCCGACGCACTATCCCTCTCGATGTCGCTCGACAAGGCCTGGACCAATCGCTGGCTGGCGGCGGTCGGGATTCCGGTCGCGGCCCAGACGACGATGGCTTCGGTCGCCGAAGCAGAGCGGGCCGCGCTTCCGGCGCCGTTTCCACTCTTCGTCAAACCGCGTTGGGAAGGGACGGCGAAGGGCATTCGTCCGTCTTCACGAGTGACAACGCGCGCGGAACTCGCGTCGGAAGTGGGGCGAATTGTGGCCGATTACAATCAGCCTGCGTTGGTCGAAGCTTTCGTACCCGGCGCCGAGTACACCGTCACCCTCGTTGGAAACGATCCACCCCGGGTTTTTCCGGCTCTACAACGCGCACTCGAACGCGAAACGCGGATTGGGCTTCACGCACTCGAGGGATCCGCGTCTTTGGGCCTGGGGCCAGGACCGCTCGATCACGAGACGACCGGCCTATTGGAGCCGGCCTTGGAGATGCGCCTGGCCGAGCTGTCTCTGCGTGTCTTCGAGGCCCTCGAATGCAGGGACTTCGCACGGATCGACTTCCGGCTCGACGCGGCCGAGGATCCAGTCTTTCTCGAGATCAATCCATTGCCGACCTTTGCACCGGACGGCACGTTCGGCATTCTCGCAGAACTCGAGGGTTGCTCACTCTCGGAAATGCTGGGTCGCTGTGTCGCGGCCGGTCTGGACCGGCTCGGGCTCGAGGGGGATCGCGACGGAAATGAGTGAGACCTTTGCTTTGAAGGCCCCGAAGTCGGGCGTCTCCTGGCCGCTCCCGGTTTCGGTTGCGCCCAAAGGCGTTGCCGAATCCGACTGGCGTGATTGGGGCTGGCAGATGCGTCATCGCATTCGCACGGCCGCTGCGCTCCGCGAATGGATCGATCCGACTCCGGAGGAGGAGCAGGCGATCGCGGATCTGGCCACGCGCTTTCGCTTCGTGATTACGCCGTATTTCGCGTCATTGATGGACCCGAAGGATCCGAACTGTCCGATTCGCCGTCAAGTTGTCCCGAGACCCGCGGAGTTCGAGGATGCGGCGGGTCTCGCCGATCCGCTCGGCGAAGTTGGGCATTCACCGGTGAAAAACGTGATCCGAGTCTACCAGGACCGAATCGCATTCTGTGTGAACAACGAGTGCGCGCTCTATTGCCGCTACTGCCTGCGCAAACGAATGGTCGGGGAGGAGGGTTGGGCGATGCAGAAGCGCGAACTCGAGATCGCTCTCGACTGGATCGCGGCTACGCCCGAGATTCGCGATGTATTGCTGACCGGTGGTGACCCGCTGATCTTTTCGGATCACAAGCTCGAATGGCTACTGATGCGCTTACGCAAGATTCCCCACGTCGAACTGATCCGGCTCGGGACACGGCTCCCCGTGACCCTGCCTTTCCGAGTGACCGATTCCCTCTGCAAAATGCTCGAACAGTTTCATCCAATCTGGCTGAATACGCATTTTAATCATCCGGGCGAGCTGACAAGGGACGCCGCAGACGCCTGTGACCGGCTTCTGCGTGCAGGCATTCCGGTAGGCAACCAGAGTGTGCTGCTGAAGGGCGTCAACGACTCGCTCGAAGTCATGCAGACACTCTGCGAAACCCTGGTGCGGATGCGAGTACGTCCCTACTACGTCTATCAGGCGCAGCTTCTCGA
>JAQBEG010000029.1:0-4082 GCA_032123985.1 Deltaproteobacteria bacterium | reverse complement strand
CGCGAGGCCGACATTCCGGTGTTGGCGGTCGTGGGCAACCATGATGTCGAGGCGCTTCCACGGCTCGCACAGATGATTGAGGGTCTCGAGCTGATCGGTGAGGGCGGGCGCTGGCAGTCGCGCCTGGTCGAGAAGCCCGCTGGACCCGCGGTCGAGATTCTTGGCTGGTGCTTCCCGGAGAGACGGGTGCGCAACAGCCCTATTGCCCAGTTGTTGCGGAATCCTGTTGCACCGATTCGTCCTGGAATTCCCCGGATCGGCCTGCTTCACGCCGACCTCGATGCATCGGGCGGAGACTACGCGCCCATCACCCGCGGCGAGTTGGTTGAAGCCGGTCTCGACGCCTGGCTGCTGGGCCATATTCACCGGCCCTCGTTGTCCGATGATAGGAGTTCGGATGGGTGTGGGCCTTATGGTTATCTCGGTTCGCTCGTTGGCCTCGACCCGGGCGAAATGGGTCCTCACGGTCCATGGCTCGTCAGCGTGACTGCCGGTGGTGATGTGGTGACGCGGCAGCTCCCGCTTGCTCCGCTGCGCTGGGAGCGATTCGACGTCCTCGTCGGGGAAGACGAAGGCCCTGAAGACGTCGGTGATCGCCTACTCGGTGAGGCCGAGCGCTTCACGAACGAGATCCACGAGAAGGGGAGCGTCCCGAAGGCTCTCGGCTTGCGCCCCGCATCTGATCGGAAGGACCCGATGTTATGACGCGCTTCGACGCTGCACTCACGATGGGCGATGGAAGGGTCTGACGCGCTGGGTTGGAGATACGCTCATCTTCATCGACAAAGTGATCGACGACCTGGAACTTGCCCACGATCTGAGGGAACTCGCGCGAGGCGACGACCCGCCTGCACTGCTGGCGCGCAAACTCCTGGTTCTCGAACGACCTGGCGAGGAGAGAAAAACCCTGATCGAGGCTACACGTGGGGCACTGCAGAGCCTGGCGAGTGAAACGCGCTGGTCGGCGCTGGACGCGGCGCGCGGCGCGCAGGATCCTCTCTCCGACGATGCGCTCGCCGCGCTTCTGACGAAGTCGGGCAGGGCGGCGCTCAGCGAACTCCTGTTGCAACGCGATGTCGAAGCGGGGGGCGAATCGTGAAGCTTCTGCGGCTCTCGATCAATCGTCTTGCCGGCATCGATCGTCCCTTCGAGCTGAAAGACCTGGGCGATGGGCTCAATATCATCTGTGGGCCGAACGGGATGGGGAAATCGCGAATCTGCACGACCGTGCGCGCCTTGTTGTGGCACGAACGCGGCATTCCGAACGATGCTCTCACGGCACGCGCCGATTTCATGCACCAGGGAACGGCTTGGCAGGTCGTGCGGGACGGTTCGCTGCACCGATGGCAGCGCGACGGATTCGACGCGCCGCCGCCGTCGCTTCCCGGAGAGCGCCTCGACGGTTGTTTCTTCCTCGGCTTGCGCGACCTCCTCGATGATTCCGATCGCGCAGGGCGAGACCTCGCGAGCGAGATTCGGCGGCAGATGTCGGGCGGCTTCGATCTCGAAGTGATCGTGCAGCGGTTCAAGAGTTCGGTGCCGGCCAGGGTCGGAAGCAAGGAGAGCAAGGCCCTCGCCGCCGTTGAAAACGAGATTCGAAAGGCCGAGCTCGAACAGGCCGACGTCGAACGGCGTGAACGTGAACTCGAATCGCTGGAGGCGCGTGCCGCTGAGGCAGAACGCGCCTTGCATCGCCTCGCCCACTATGCAACGGCGATTTCCCTGCAGACATTGAGAGCCGATTACGCACAGTTGAAAAGCGAGTTGTCCGAATTTCCACAAGCACTTGCCAACTTCGATGGTCGGGAAAACGAACGACTCGACAAGCTCGAGGAGGAACTCGGTCAGAAGCGTGGCGAGCGCGAGGCGGCGCAGGCCGCGCTCGGCGACCGGACAGAGGCTGCATCGGGAACTCGTCTAGATGCGCCCATTGATTCCCCAGTGCTTGCGACATGGCGCGAACGAGCGGACAAGCTCGCCGAACTGGAGCGCCAATGGGAGGCCGCGCGGTTGCGCGCGACCGGGGCGCGCGAGGCCCTGGTTCAGAGTCGACGATCGCTCGGCGTCTACGCTCCATCGGCTCTCGAATCAGGGATAGACGCCGCGCTCGCGATCAAAGACGACTTCGATCTATTCGCTTTCTTGCGAGATAGCCATCAGCTTGCCAGCGAGACAGATGCCGTTCAGGAGAGACTCAGGCTGCTCGTCGCGCGCGAATTTTCCGAGCAAGACGCACGGCGACTCGAGCTGCTCCGGCGCGCGGTCGGCTCACTGCGGGCCTGGTTGCGAGCGCCCGATCCGGCATTCCACGAGAAGGCGACCCGACTGTGGCCGTCGCGCAACTTCTATATCCTGGCAGGCGTCACGCTCGCAGCGATCGGGTTGGCGAGCCAGTTCATCCCGTCACTCGTTCCTCTTGCTCTCCTCGCGGTCGGCGCGGGAATCGCGCTCGTGGGAGCCGGGGCGTTTTCGCGTATACGGGCCGACGAATCGGATGCGACCGATTGGCGTTCGATCTCCATGAAGCAGCTTCCCGAGGCGATCGAGCCTCCGCAGAGTTGGTCGATCGACTCCGTGACAGAACGCTTGCACGAGCTCGAAGACGAGCTGGCCAAGTACGATTCAAATGAAAAACGTTCGCGAGATCGGGCAGTTGAACAGGGGCAGCTCGAGGAAAGCCTGAATGGTTTTCGTCAACGCGCGACCAACCTGGAAGTCCGCCGCAGCGATCTCGCGGCTCGACTTGGCATGGATCGGCTGCGGCCGGACGCCGAGCTCGTAGACCTCGCACGAGCGCTCGATGCAGCGCGAGCGGCGCAGGTCGAAGCACATTCGGCTACGGCGAAGGCTGACGAACTCGAAGCGCTCGTGCACGAGGCGCTCCAGCAAATCGCGGCACACCTTACGGGGTTGGGTGAAGCATCACCGAGCGACGCCGCCGCGGCCCGGGCCGGGGTGCATTCCCTCGAAGAACGCGACCGCGTTCTTCGGAGCGCGATTTCCGACGGAATCCGTGAAGAGAAAAACGCTGCGCGACTCGACCGCGAGATCGAGAGAATAGAAGCAGAACGCACCGACGTCTTCGCAACTACGGGCGTAGTGTTAGGCGATCGCGCAGAGCTTGCGCGGCGTCTGCGTGACCTCGACCGATATCGCGGGCTGAAGATCGAGAGCGCGAAGCGAGCGGGCGGCATCGAGCGCGCGGAGTCGGATCTCGAGGCGGCCGGGGAGGGTTCGCTCGCCGAGCATGGCCTTCCTCAGTTGGAGCAAGAGCGTGCGGCCATAAAGAGAAGATCGGAGGAGCGCAAGGATCTCGATCGGGAGATTGTCGAGATCGGCATAGGCGCACGCAATGCGCGCGAAGGACACGCGCTCGAAGACGCGATCGCGAAGAAGAATGTTGCGATGTGTGAATTGCATGATCGCCGCGAGGATGCGTTGACCGCGCTTGCGGGCGAGTTCTTGATCGACAGCGTGCGCCATGATCACGAGACGAACCAGATGCCGCGTGTACTCGAACGCGCTCGAAGTCGGTTTGGAGCCTTTACGCATCACCGCTACGAGTTGAGGGTCTCGCCGCACGATGGCGGTTCCTTCGTGGCCGTGGACACCCGGAGCGACGAGGGGCTCCGCCCCGACCAGCTCTCGGATGGAACCCGCGCGCAGCTCATCCTTGCGGCTCGCCTGGCTTTCGCCGAAGAAGCAGAGCAGGGCGCGGAACTTCCCCTCTTTCTCGACGAGGCGATGGATCACAGCGATCCGGAACGTTTCCACGCAATCGCGCGCAGCCTCGCGCGCATGGTGGCCGATGAAGGCCGTCAGATTTTTTACCTGAGCAATGATCCGACTGACGTCGAGCGATTTCGGACCGCCTTCGAGCAGGAAAAATGCGATCGAGTGAAGGCCATCGATCTCGCGGAGGTTCGCGGTCAGGCGACACGAGTTGCGGAGCGCGCGGCGTTGCACGTCGCTCCGCTCGCTACTGTGCCGAGTCCCGCCGACGTCGGTTGCGATGCCGATCCCGAGAATTACGGCGTGGCGCTTGGAGTCATGCCGCTCGACCCGAGTCATGATGCACTCGG
>JAQBEG010000028.1:0-3802 GCA_032123985.1 Deltaproteobacteria bacterium | reverse complement strand
GATGAGACGGGGATTGATCGCGACGAGCGTCTCATAGTCGATACCGAGATTCTTCACGACGCCTGGCCGATAGTTCTCGAGCAACACGTCCGCACTCTCGACCAGCTTCAAAAAGATCTCGAGATCCTCTTTGGTCTTGAGATCCAACACCAGTGAACGCTTGTTGCGATTCAGTACGGCGAAGGTCGAGCCCATTCCTTCGCGAGAACTGCCCAGGAATCGCGCTGAATCCCCAAGCAGGGGCGGTTCGATCTTGACGACATCCGCGCCCTGGTCCGCCAGCATCATGGCGGCCATCGGACCGGAAACCGTGGAGGTCAATTCGAGGATGCGATAGCCGTTCAGGGGTCCGGGCATCTTTCTAACTCCGCGTGAAAAGGAGGTTCGACCTGGAAGGTCATGCCTTCGAGTGTAATGCTTGGCGTTTGATTTGGACTAGCGAAACTTGGGTGCGCGCTTTTCCATGAAAGCCTGCACCGCTTCCTTGTGCTCATCCGTCTTGTAGCAGGCCGCGAGCATCTTGAATTCGCGGCGCGAAACCCGAGAAAGATCTGAGTCCGTTCCGTTCTGCGTCAAGAGCTCCTTGATCATGCGGAGCTGTGGATCCGGATTCGAAGCGATCTCGGTGGCCACCCCACCGGCGAATTCGATCAGATCCTCTGCCGACACTAAATGGTTGAAGAGGCCCGCCCCTTCGAGCTCGGCCGCCCGATAGGCGCGGCCGGAGAGGCACATCTCGCTGGCTCTCGCGAATCCGACGCGCTGCACCAGGAAATGTGTGCTCGCGAGTTCGGGAACGACGCCGAGCTTGATAAAGAACATCCCAAATTTTGCGCTCTCTGAGGCCACGATGATGTCGAAGGGGGAGAATCATGGTCAGTCCAACACCGACGGCGGGTCCATTCACCGCCGCGATCAACGGCTTGGAACGACGGCATAACGCGACCCAGTCGCCCGGGGTCGTCAACGCTGCGTCCTGTTCCCCAGCTTCGATCTGTCCGGCGAAGCCAGACATATCCGCGCCTGCACAGAATCCGCGTCCGGCGCCGGTCATGACGATCGAGCCAACGCTGGCATCCTCGTTGGCGCGCTCGATCGCATGCCACTGTTCCTGCGCCATGCGGGGCGTCCACGCATTGAGCCGTTGCGGGCGATTTAACGTGATCCACGCGACCGCTTCGTGTTGGTGGTACTCGATCTCACGGTATTCCATGGCGCCTTTCTCCGTATCTCCGCGGGGACAATGTCTCGAATGTCGCATCTTCGCGGGCATCTCGCATGCGCAGCCGCGACCCAGCGTCTGGCTAAAGTTCGAATAAATCAGTTTCCCACATGTCAAGCTCGCTATTTTTGCGCGCTGGGAATCTACGTCGGCCTACTTCTGAGCCGCCGCGAATAAACGTGTATAACCGTCCCCACGCTCCTGAATCCGACGCAACCGGACGGGTGGCCGGAAAACGACGCGTGTAGAAAATGTGCGATATGTGGGCAGATGCATGAATTAGGCCACGTTCGACGATTCCCAAACGGAATGCTCCGAAGCTGAGGGGGAGGGCGCGTAGCGCCCGAGTAGTTCGAACCCGGCCTCGCGCCCCAGTAAATCAACAGAGTCACGGCGAGATGTTTGTCCGCGGTTGCAAAAAGGGAATTTTCAGCGCGAGGACTTGATTCGGGCGACGACTCGTCAGAGCGAGAATGCAGAACGCGTGCGGAGCTCCCTGGGCACGGGAGCCTAATCGCGAAATCGGTGATCTGAAGGGACGCGTCCTGTTATTGGACGATTCGCCGTATGACGGAGGCGAACTCTCGAACCGTATCGGGGGAGTTGTTGGACTCGAGGTTAAGCCCAGATCCCTTGGCCCAGATCACCGCGGATCCGAGTTGTCTGTCGTTCGCGACTCGATGAAGAGCGATGGTGCCGTGAAGGTAAGCGGGTACGCGATTCTTGCGTTGCTCCTGGGTCGGCACGTCGAGGCGGCTGATGTCGACGGTCAGGATCACCGCCATCAATGCGGGGTCGGCGCCGCCGTTGATATTGGCGACGAGACCGATCGTCGTCTGTTGCAGATCATCGGCGAAGAACCCCGACAGTTTCTCTAAATTCTCGTCGGAGACGACACCGTCTGGAAGGGCCGACCGCACTTCGATGCCGAAGACTTCAACTTGGCCCAATCGATCAGGAAATCGATCTGTGACCTTGAAGCGGGATCTGGGTGACACGGCGAGCAGAGAACAGGAGAGTCCGGAGGCGACGATCAATGCGCATACTAGGAGCATTCGAATCAGAGTCATTCCCGATGCCTTCCCTCGCCCCATACTGCGAGCGGGGCGATCGGTCGCGCCATTCCTAGGTCGTTGGCAGGCGTCAGTTTCAGGAGTAACGCCGTTCGGTGGCACTGTAGGACGTCAAGGCTAGATCCTCGACGAATTCGATGCAAGACAAGGCCGTGTCCGCGAGCCGACCTCCGGTATCCGTCCTGACCCAGAGGCTTACAGGGCCGGCTAACGGCGTTGCCAATGAGGAAGCCATCGACGCTATGGGGCATGCCGAGCGCCTCACCGAGGAGCGCTCAGCATGAGCCGCCTGTGCTGAACAGAAACGATTCGAGTTAGCTCGAGAGCTGGCCACGTGCCCGTTCTTGAATTTGCGCTCGCCGCCCGGCGACCACCTCGGGAGCGGGCGCGCGGTGACGTCGACAAATGTCGACCTCGTATGACATCGCGTCTCCCAATGATAGGTCGTAAGCGTGATCGATCTGTCTCTTGTATTCCCTCATGACCTCTGGAACACACGAAAGCATATCCCGAGCGAGTTCGTGGCACGTCGGTAACAGCGACGTGCTGGGCACGATTCGATTGACGAGACCCCATTCATAGGCCTTCTCGGCGGAGAGGAAATTGCCGGTCAGTGACAGTTCTTTCGCCCTCGCTAGGCCCACGGCGCGGGATAACCGAGCAGCCAAACCCCATCCGGCAATGAGGCCGACTCGGGCGTGTGTATCTGCAAACCGTGTTTCCGGAGTGACTACCAATAGATCGCACGACAGAGAGATCTCGAACCCTCCTGTGACCGCGACGCCATTGATGGCACCGATGACCGGTTGCGGCAGGGCGCGCAATAGCGACGGCGGATCCGGTGGCTGGGCGACCGTCGAATCTCGATTTGCGATGCCCATCTCCTTTAGATCGAGGCCGGCGCAGAAGGCACGGCCGGCACCCGTGATAATCACCACGCCCACCTCCCGATCCGTTCGAATACTCTCGAGCGCGTCCTTGAGAGCCCAACGTAGCTCTAGTGAAAGCGCATTCATCTGCTCGGGTCGGTTCAACGTGAGCGTGGCCACGCCATCTTGTTTCTCGACCAAAAGCACCGGTTCAGCCATCGTCATCTCCCGCTTATCGAGCCGTCCATTCTACGTTATATTGGCAATCTAGTTGGACGAGGAGCGATTCACATTCGTAAAGAATCGAAGCTGCCTTCGCACGTCCACGAGAATCGAATCTACTGGGACGGAATGGCCGACGACTGGATCGCGGCTGGCGAGCGTGCATGGAGCGCTTGCGATCCGTATTGGGGATGCTGGGGATTGCCGGAGGCCGAGCTGCAGCTGCTTCCCGAGTCGATGGCAGGCATGGACGCGATCGAACTCGGATGCGGCACGGGCTACATCTCGGGCTGGATGGCGCGGCGCGGCGCGCGTGTCGTCGGAATTGACAACTCCGAGCGTCAGCTCGCGACAGCACGACGACTCGCTGAGCAACACGACATCTCTCTCACACTTCTCCACGGAAGCGCCGAAAC
>JAQBEG010000027.1:0-3483 GCA_032123985.1 Deltaproteobacteria bacterium | reverse complement strand
ACACTCCAGGAGGTTCCTGGTGTGGAATCGCTGGCGGAGGTGTTGTCGAAGCCAGCGGCGACGGTCGACGTCCGTCTCGAGGGCCCGGAGGATCCCCTCCAGATCATCTACACGTCCGGGACCACCGGAGATCCAAAGGGTGTCGTGTTCCCGAACGCCCGCTTCGGGGCCTTTGCCGCGGTCGGGTTGATCGCCGGCTACCAGCCGGACGACCGGCCTTACACGGGCCTCTCGCTCACGCATGGAAACGCCCAGGCTGTGACGCTGGCCCCCGCCCTGGTCATGAATCTGCGGGCCGTTTTCAGTCGGCGCTTCACGAAGTCAATGTTGTGGGACGTATGCCGCCTCTACGGCTGCACCACGTTCTCGTTGCTAGGCGGGATGGCGACTGCGATCTATGCCGAGCCCGAAAAATCCAACGACGCTGATAACCCGGTCCGTCGGGTGATGAGTGCCGGAATGCCGGCCGCCATCTGGGAATCCTTTGCCAAGCGCTTCCAGGTGGAGATCCTCGAGTGGTATGGCGCCGTCGAAGGCGGACTCGCCTTCAAACCCGTAGGCGTGGGGCCGGTGGGCTCCTTCGGCAAGCCGGGTCCGGGTCTCGACATGAAGATTCTCGACGAGAATGATGAGGAGTGTGCACCGGGCGTCGAGGGTGAGATCTGTTCGCGTCCCCAGGACGGCACGCGTGCGAACGTCGAATATCACAAGAACCCGGACGCGTCGCAGAAGAAGACGCGCGGTGGCTGGCTCCGCAGCGGCGACATTGGCCACACAGACGAAGACGGCTGGCTCTTCTTCGACTACCGAAAGGGTGGAAGCATCCGACATAATGGCGACTTCGTAAATATCGGCTTCGTCGAGAAGGCGATCGCGGAGCTGCCCTCGGTTACGGACGTGTTCGTTTACGGCGTCGAGGCGGCTTCGGGCTCGCCCGGTGAGAAAGACGTGGTCGCCGCAATCGTGCCGGCGGATGCGAACACATTCGCTCCAGAAGTGGTATTTGCGGCCTGCCGAAAGGCGCTCGAATCCAACTTCGTGCCGTCCTATCTTCAAGTCGTTTCGGAGATTCCGAAGACGGCGTCCGAAAAGCCCCAGGAGCGGTTCCTGCTGGCAGAGTTCGCCAAGGACGCGGCCAACATCTTCACCGAAGGCCGCTTGGCGCCGTAGGGGATCCGTGCCGGACGAGAATGTTAGTGATCGGGCTCGCGAGGTCGGCAAGCGCGAGCAGAACGCAACGCGAAATCGTGCGGCCATCTTGCAGGCCGCCCATGAGGCATTTGCCGAACTCGGATTCGGTGCGACGACGGTGCGGGATATCGTCCGCCGAACCGATCTGGCCAGCGGGACGTTCTACAACTACTTCCCGGACAAGGAAGCCTTGCTTCACGAGTTGATCGAAAACTTTCAGGTCGATCTTCGTCGGCGGGTTCACGAAGCTCGCGAAGCGGCCGAAACCCTCGAAGACCTGCTGCGCTCCGCCTTTCGCGCCTGCTTCGAAATCTTCGTGGAGAACGAGATGGTTCTCGCATTGCTGATGCGCAATGCGGGAGAGATTGAGGAACTGACCTCTCTCAAGGCGCTGGATCCGGCGGCCTCCGACCTGTCGCAGGACCTCCGCGACAAGGCGCGCGAAGGCGTCGTTCCGGACATCGACTTCGATCTCGTTGCCGGAGCCGCTGTCGCCGTCGCCAGCGAGCTGGCGTTTCGGCACGTCCGCAGCCATGCGGATATCGAGACCGCCACTAACTTCGCCGTCGACCTGTTCCTGGGAGGAATCGAGCGGATGAGCCGCAAGACGTAAGCCGAGGATTGGCTAGATGTGCGTCTTCATCCAATCCACGAAGGCGCGGATGCGCGGCGTCATGAGGCGCGCATGGGCGAAGATGATATGGATCGGAATTGGCGGCGGCTCGAAATCCGGGAGCACGATGTAGAGCTTCTTCTGATCGACCAGCGATTCGACCTGGTAGGACAGGAATCGACCAAAGCCGAGTCCTTCGACGCAGGCTTCGACCGTCACCGCAGCTTGATTGGACGCGAACGGTCCGTCGATGGACACCGAAACGGTCTTTCGCTCCGCGACGAAGTTCCAGACGGGCGCCGTCGAGAGCCCCTGAAAGTGAACGCAGGGAAGATTCGCGAGTTCGCGTGGATGTGTCGGCGTGGCGACTCGTCGCAGCAGGCTGGGGCTTGCGCAGACCACGCGGCGGACCTCGCCAACGCGCGTTGCGATCATCGACGAATCCTCGAGCGGCGCGATGCGGATTCCGACGTCGATGCCTTCTTCGACCATGTTGACGACTCGATCGAGCAGCAGGAGTTCGACTTTCACTTCGGCGTACTCGCGAAGGAATCGTGTGACCGCGGGTGCGACGCGCAGCTGCCCGAATAACACTGGCGCAGTGACTCGCAGCTCGCCACGCGGCGCTGCTTGTTGATTGGATAGCGCCTGTTCGGCCTCATCGATGTCGGCGAGAATCTGGCGGCACCGATCGAGGTAGATTCGTCCCTCTTCGGTAAGCGACATCCGACGCGTCGTCCGCCGCAGCAGCCGCACGCCGAGTTCTTCCTCGAGCAGGGCGAGACTGCGGACCACCGTCGGGCCTGCCTTGCCGAGGGCATCCGCTGCGGCAGTCAGGCTCCCCTCGTCCACGATCGCAACGAAGGTCTGCATGGCGGACAGCTTGTTCACGGTGACCAGATTACTCAAATAAGCTGATAAAAGATGTCAAATACTGAGTATTTATCGAATTATGAGAATCCGGCACCTTGCCGATTCGAACTCATCGCCCCTGCGACCCGATAGGAGCTGAACATGCAACCCGAAGCCCACAACGATTCCCCTTTTCACGTCGGAGAACAGATCGTGCAGGAGCGTCTCGGCGTGCGCGCGGGCATCGAGCCCTGGGCGCGCAAGGTGATTCGCCCGTACCTCCCGGCGGAGCACCGTGCATTCTACGCAGGCCTGCCCTATCTGGTCGCCGGTGCGCGCGACGCGAATGGGCGCCCCTGGGCCACGATCGTCTCGGGCGAGCCCGGTTTCGTGAGTTCTCCGGCCCCGGAGACGCTCTTGATCGAAGCTGAGCCCGTGGTCGGCGATGCGCTGTATGGACGGCTCACGCCTGGGGCGGATCTGGGCCTGCTCGGAATCGAACTCGCGACGCGCCGTCGCAACCGAGTCAACGGTCGCATACGCAAAGGGGAGGGCAGTGGTATCGCCGTCGCGGTGGGCCAGAGTTTTGGGAATTGTCCACAATACATTTCTGAGCGCGAATGGCGGCGAGTATCGACGGAACGCATGGAGCCGATCCGGCATCGAAGGGAGCGCCTCACACCCGGCTTCGCGAAGCGGATTCGTGCTGCCGATACGTTCTTCATTGCGACGGGACATCGCGCCTCCGGTGAAGACGTCGCGTTCGGAATGGACGTCTCGCATAGAGGTGGCGCGCCGGGTTTCGTCGAAGTCGAAGGGGATCGGAC
>JAQBEG010000026.1:0-3523 GCA_032123985.1 Deltaproteobacteria bacterium | reverse complement strand
GCTACGGAAGTCGTCGGGCTCACCAGGCGCTATCTGAAACAGCACGGAATCTCGGCCGCGATCGAGTTTTCCTGGGGCGCGACGGAGGTGAAGCCGCCCGTGCTTGCCGACGCGATCGTCGATGTGACCGAGACGGGCTCGAGTCTTCGCGCCAATCAGCTGCGGGTGATCGACCAGATTCTCGAGAGTACGCCGCGTTTGATCGCGCATCGGGAATCTCTCTTGGATCCCTGGAAACGCGGCAAGATCGAGCAATTGCGAATGCTGCTGATGGGCGCGATCGCGGCCGCTACGCGAGTCGGTCTTTCGATGAACGTCGCGAAGGACGATATGCAAGCGGTTCTCGCCTTGCTGCCCGATGCGGGGAAGCCGACGATCGCACCGCTCGCCGATCTCGGCTGGGTCGACATCTTCGTCATCGTCGAGGAATCCTTCGTCCGCGACCTGCTGCCGAAACTTCACGAGGCCGGCGCGCGCGGCATCGTCGAGAATCCGCTCAACAAGATCATCGACTAACGATGCCGAAGGTCCCTCGCCGGAGAGGCAGACCCGTCTGGGAGCGCGGCCGTGCGGGCCGTTTCTGGGGTGGATGCTGGGATTACGCACGAACCGCGTGGTGGGGGATCGTTTCCGCACGGGTCACGGAATCGACGCCGCTCGTCGTTGCCCAGGCCGTGATCCTCCGCGAGGGTCCTACGCGACAAGTACTGCTTGCTATTCGAAGCGATCTCTTCGGGTGGGAGCTTCCGGGTGGCACGCTCGAAGCGCGGGAGTCGGCATCAGAAGCGGTCGTTCGCGAGGTTCGGGAGGAGACGGGGCTCGATGTCGAGCCGATCGTGCAAGTCGGGGACTGGGTTCGAACGGGGTTCCGTCCGCATACGGCCCGTGTCTATCTCTGTCGTGTGGTAGGCGGGAGTGAAACGCCTTCCCACGAGACGGCGAGGCTGGCTTGGTTCGACGTCGAGGACTTGCCGGAGGAACTTTTCTCCTGGTACCACGAGCCTCTGCGTGTGGCGCTGGCACCTGGAGATACACCCTTTGACGGCAAAGATCGGCAGGGCGCGGAGATGATCTGGCACGCGATGAAGATCGATCTCGCGATGCGCTGGCGGGGACTTCCGTCGAACGAAACGGACTAGACAGATTACGCCTACGCGCGCTCACGATATTCCAGGCTATCAGATGCCGCATGACACAGTGAGCCCGAGCATGAGTCTGGGGCCGTAGAAATCCGGACTGAGCCAGAAAGGCGATGCTGGCCGCAGCCAACGAGTTCAGAGTTGCGTTTTTTCCTCGAACATCGTCTCGAAGGCATAGAGCGTGTCCCAATACTCACGGAACTCGATGATCTTGCCGTCGTCGTCGAAGTAGAAAAAGAAGACGTACTGGTTGTTGTAGGGCTTGCCGCTGGCCAGGACGCCATCGCTATCGGCCTCGACGGCAACCCGGTTGCCTTCGCTGGTCACCGTCTTGATCCTGAACTTCATCCCGTTCGGGAATTTGCTGATCGCCTTCAATGCCAATGGCGCAGTCTCGGCCATGTTGTGAGCGCCTGCGAGTTCGAGTTTTTCCCAATCTGCCAGAACGTCGCATCCGTGTGGAGGAACTCGGAAATGCCTTGGAGGTCCTGCGTTCCGATTCCTTCGATGTAGGCCAGTGCCGTGAGTTTGTTTTTCTCGAGGAAATTCGTCGAGTCGTCCATGATTTCTCCTTGCATTTCAGTATCGAAAATTATCGAGGCCCTCGGCCGCATAGGCCCGTTCGACCGCCGGGCGGCTAGCGACCGCATCAAGAGCACGGCGGAGACCAGGAAGCTCGCTCGGGGTTGTCGATAGGCGTTGCGCCCACGTACACAACATGAAGAGGTATGCGTCGCATGCTGAGTATCGTTGCCCAACGACGTAGGGCGCGTCCTTCAGCGCCCCGTCGAGGACCGCGAAACCGGCTGCCAGTCGCCTTTCCGCCTGAAGTCTGACCACCGCCGTTCCGGACGAGTCAGCCGTGTAGTTTTCGGGATAGCAAAAGGCCATCTAATCGGGCTGGATCGTATTCGTCAGAAAGATCAGCCATTGATGGAACAATGAGCGATCCGACGTTCCTGGCGGTGGGGACAACTCGGCCTCGGGATGTCGGTCCACGATGTGGAGGCAGGTGGCGGCCGCTTCGAACAAGACGAGGTCGCCATCGACGAGCGTCGGAATTCGGCCGTTGGGGTTCAGCCGAAGGTAGTCGGCGTTCTTTCGGCCCTTTGTTTCGCGATCCACGAGAACGAGTTCGTAGGAGACATTCGCCTCTTCGAGCAGGATGTGAGGGGCCAGGTTGGCGTTTCCTGGGTAGTAATATAGTTGAATCATCTCGTGCCGGACCTATGCGGAATGAGCACACAGGAAGTAGCTCAGGGATCGGATGCGGCCTTCTTCCACGACGAAGAGGTCGACAGCGTGAACACTCACCTCATCTGAAAGATCGATAAAGACCTCGGCAGCAACGCGGCTCCCGTTCACGAGAAGAGGTCCAGCCGAGCGGGGCGTCGGGCCAGCCCGCTCGATCACGTCTTGATAGAAGTCGCGAATTGCATCCTTGCCTGTTCTGGTCGTGCCGAGCCCGACCAGAGTCGCGTCATCGTGAAATAAGTCCACGACGGATTTGTCTGCGGCACGCATTCGTGTGAAGTACTCGGTCGCCACACTCGCCGGGTCGCTGTTCATCTCAATTCCCTCTGTCCATGGAGTTTTGCTTGGCTTCGACCGTTCCTCCGATCCTACCGAGGCCTCGGAGCGCAATGGACGACGCCTAACGGATCGGTTTTCAGCGGCGTGCCGCGATCTGCCGTGGAGCCTCTGGACGCCTCGGGTTCGCGTAATTCTACCACGACCGCCATGTCATAAGCGCGAGCAGGTCCGCTGCAACACCTCGTTACACAGCATCGATTAGCTCGAACCACACAGCTGCAGCTCCTAGTGCCCCGAATCCGGCAATCAGGAAGCTGAGTTGGCGCATCTCGCTAAGCAAGGGTCCCCGTGCTCCCTAGCCGCAACAAAGCTCGAACGGTTGCCTGGGCCTTCTCGGCAGACGGCAGATCTGTTCGCTCGTGGGTCTCGCTCCATTCGCGAAGGACAGTGGCAAGAAGGCTGGGGCTCGTCGGATCAAAGCCGGGCGGGCCGCACCAAGATCAGCCCTCTACCTCGCGGCAATGAACGGGGCTCGGTTCAATCCGGTGTTGAAGGCGATGTACGAACGGATGCTCGAGACCGGCAAGCCGAAGAAGGTGGCGCTCATCGCACTTGCCAGAAAGCTACTCACCATCCTCAACGCGATGGTCAGGGACGGGAAGGACTGGCAGCAGATGCCAGTCTAGAGAGACAAATCGATTACGGTTGCTTGTTGGGCAGCAATTGGCGAGGTATGTACATTTGTGCATATAATCGAGCGTGGTTCAATGGGACGATGACAAGGCGGCCGCCAACGTCGAGAAGCACGGAGTCGATTTCGCGGACGCCGTGAGCGTGTTGAGCGACGAAAT
>JAQBEG010000025.1:0-3496 GCA_032123985.1 Deltaproteobacteria bacterium | reverse complement strand
CTGCTGTCGAGCGAGGCAGCAACATCGTTCATCCAACAACTCGCCAACGGACGCCTAGTCGAAATTCCCGATGCCGGGCACCACGTCCTTGTCGATCAGCCCGATCGACTCTTTGTCGCGATTCAGGATTTCATCGAAGGGTCGAACGAAACCACATAGCGCAGGGAGATCACCCAAGGTTTTTTGCACCCGGCGCCCCGCTTGCGCGAGTCCGATCGAGAATGCATGCTTCCGATCGAGGAGCAACGTCTCAATTGATCACCGTTGCGCTTTCAGCGACGATCGGCGCGCCCATCAACCGGGTCTGGCGCGCCCTCACCGATCCCACCGAACGAGTCGCGTGGGACGAGCGGATCCTCGGCAAAATCTCGCTGTCCGGCGCTAGCCCCAAACCGGCGAAAGTGATCAACGCCACGGGCGACAAGGAAACCTCACGTAAGAAAACGATGTGGCGGTTCCGGCTCGGCGCGATTCCGCTCGTTATGCTGGAGGAGATCGTCGGTGTCGACCGTCACGAACGCCTCGTCAGCCGCATCTCCATCGGTTCGATGCACTTCGACCAGACCCTAACGTTGTATCGAGAGGATGACGAAAGCGGCCCGCGAACCCGGCTCGGCATGAAACTCGTCGCAAACAACCAGATCGCAGTCATAGGTGAAGTCGTTCAGCGGCTCGATGTCCAGAAGGTCGTGATCGAATATGTCGACGCGTCGCTCCGGCAGGTTCAGAAACACTGCGAAGCAGACGCCTGAGCGAAGTTGGAATCCGTCTTTCGGAACTGATTACAGCAGTTCTTCGGCAAGGACCCGGAGCGCATTGACATCGCCCGTTCCGGCGAGCAACGATCCGACGTGCTTCTTCTTACCCGCCTCTTTCCAGGCCTGGAGTCGGTCTCGAATGCGATCCTCCGGTCCTACGAGAGCGACCTCGTCAACGAGGGCGTCGGGCACCGCGGCAACGGCTTCCGCCTTCTGCCCTTGAAGATAAAGGTCCTGGATTTTGACGGCCGCCTCTTCATGACCGAGGCGTTTTGCATAATCGTTGTAGAAATTCTTGTCACGGGCGCCCATCCCGCCGATATAGAGCGCCAGATTGTGCTTGACCGGAATGCGACACTTCTCGAGGTCGTCCCCCATGATGACGGTACAGAAGGGCGCGATCTCGAAATCATCGAGCGATTTACTGACTCCGGATGCGGCCTCGGCTTTCGTGAATCCTTGCTCGAGAGATTCTTCGAAGAGATCGTAACGTTCGGGATTCATCCAGACCGGGAAGACGCCGTCCGCGACTTCACCCGCACACGCCATCCCGTTAGGTGAAATCGACGCGGTATAGATGCGAAGTGCCGGATCGCCGTGCAGGATGCTCTTGAGCGGCTTTCCCAGTCCTCTCGAACCTTCACCGCGAAATGGATTCTGGTTATGGATTCCTTCGTGTTCCAAGCGCTCCTTGCGCTCGAGAATCTTGCGGATGATCGAAATGTATTCTTTCGTCCTGGTAAGTGGCCGTCCATAGGCGACTCCGTGCCATCCTTCGACGACCTGCGGGCCGGACGGGCCAAGCCCGAGAACGAAACGCCCGCCCGATAGGGAGTAGAGCGTCATCGCTGTCATGGCGGTCATTGCAGGCGTACGCCCTGGCATCTGCATGATCGCGGTTCCGACGTTGATCTTCTCGGTCTGCGCCAGAATCCAGGCAGCCGGCGACACGGCATCCGATCCCCAGGCCTCCGCGGTCCAAACCGACGTAAAGCCAAGGCGCTCGGCTTCGTGAATCAGATCCATCGGAATGCTCATGGTGGCGGGCGAATAGCCGGCGATGATTCCCAACTTCATGTGGTCTCTCCTTTTTGGGGGGTTTCAGTCTAGCGAGCCGATCGACCAATCAAGACAGTCGGCCACCCGCTCATTCAAGTCGCGGCTCTCGCCTTCGCAGACACCGCCTCCCTATCCTCGATCTCAGGCGGGATCACTGGTGCGACCAGGGGCAGCTCGATCTGAAAGATCGCACCCTTCGAAGGCTCCGAGACGATCTGGATGCGACCTCCATGGCGCTCGATTATGCCATGTGACAATGACAAGCCGAGGCCGGTCCCCTTTCCGATTTCCTTCGTCGTAAAAAAGGGATCGAAAATTCGCGATTGAACATCGGCAGAAATACCCGGTCCCGAATCCTCGAACTCTATTCGAACTCCGTCGTCAATCGGCTGCGCCCGGATCGTAATCGTACCGCCGTCTTCGAGAACGTCGCATGCGTTGATCAGTAGATTGAGAAATACCTGATTCAGCTGACCCGGGTAGCAGGTCACCTCCGGGAGGGTCTGGTATTCGCGAATGACCTCGATATGCCCTTTGAAGCGCGACTCCATCAGCACAAGCGTACTGTCGATCTCGTCGGTCAACTGGGCCGTCTGGAGATCGGCTTGGTCCGTACGAGAGAAAGTGCGCAAATCCTGCACGATCTTTTTTACGCGTTCTGTTCCTTCGCGACTCCTTGTGAGTAGCTTCGTAATCGCATCGCGATATTTCGTCGAGTCGCCACCACTCTCCTGCGTTGCCACCAGCTTCTCTATGAACTCATCGAGAAGCTGCAGATTTGCATGAACGAAGCCAATCGGATTGTTCAACTCGTGGGCAACACCCGCGACCATCTGGCCAAGGCTTTTCATCTTCTCGCTCTGCATGAGCTGATTCTGCGTCTCCTGCAGCTCGCGCGTTCTCTGTTCTACTCGAGCTTCGAGACTCTCGTTGAGCTTCGCGATTTCATCGAACGCCTTCGCGTTCTCGATCGCGATCGAACTCTGATTGGCGAGCGTTCGGAGGAGTTCGCGATCGTCGGTCGCGAGTCGTTCCCCCGAAAGTTTACGACCGACCGCGATCACGCCGAGCAGATCGACGCCAAAAAGAATGGGGACGAGCAGTTCCACTTCGAGCGTGTCGTAGATATCCCAGCAACTCTCGCGTTTCTCGGGATCTGGTTCCTCATCAAAATCGGAACGCGAAAGTTCCTCGCGTCGCATCCAGAGATGTTTCCAAAGGGGATGCTCAGAAGGGATCTCGGTGTCGATATCGGTCGTGTCCCAATCTCCCCGCCACGCAGATGCACGCAAGACTCGATCAGTTTCGTCGAATAGCAGCACCATCGCTCGCGATACGCCCATCGTGTCCGTGAGCGCGACGAGGATTCGATCGCCGATTTCTCGCATCGACAACATCGACACCATCGCTTCTGAAATTTCACGCACTGCGAGGCGATAGCGCGAGCGGTCCCGATCGAAAAAATTGTCGACGAGCCCCTGCATCCTTTCGCGCAACGGATTGAAGGCCAATATCGCGAGGAAGAGCAATACGACCTGGACACTCCGAACATTCACGCCATAACGTGCGACCAACTCGTCCGCAAAAGTGATCATGAATGCAAAGATGCCGGTGATCGCAAGAGTTGCCGCGCCGTAGGCGGCGGACGATTTTGCAGCGAGTCTGAATTCGAAGAGCCG
>JAQBEG010000024.1:0-5122 GCA_032123985.1 Deltaproteobacteria bacterium | reverse complement strand
GGGGCCGTCGCCTACGACGAGCAGGCGGTATGCCGGGCTGAAGTGAGCCACGAGACTAAACGCTTCCAATAGGACATCGAGTCCATGCCACGACTTGAGCGTTCCGAGGAATCCCACGGTGAATGGGCGGCCCGGTCCGCTCTTTTCGGCATTTCCATTCAAAGGGGAAAAGCGAGCCGGGTCGAAGCCGTTCGGGCAGATCAAGAAGTCCTCGCGTAGAAATCCGTAGTTGCGATGCCGCTCGGCGACTTCGGACGAAACCGCAACCCGGATCTTCGCCGCGCGCAGGGCCGCCGCGACCAACGAGCGAGCGTGCTCCGGATTCTCGAGTCGTCGGTGTTCGAGCTGCTCGTCGACGAGCGGCGCATTGATCTCCAGGACGCCATCGATCCCTTGATCCTCTGCCCATTCCATCGCGCTCGACGACCACAAGGCGTGCCGCTCGTAAACGAGGTCGTATCGGACTCCGGAACCGCGGAGTGCTGAAACCAATGCATCGTTCACCGCGACCGACGAGTCACTCGAACAACGGTTGCTGCCGGTGGCGCTCTTGGCGCCAATTCGATGAATGCGTAGCGCCTCGAATTCGGCTGGTGTCTCTCCGCCCAGCCGCGCGGCGTATAGATCCACTTCATCGCCGCGGCGAAGAAACGCACGCAGAATTGCTTGGACGTGAACGGAACAGCCCTTTCGGCCGAAAACGGGAACTCCGCGATCCGCGCAGACATAGGCGACCCTCATGCGGCCCTCCCCTTTTCGCCGCGCATGCCCGCGTGTTCAGCGACGGCATTGCGAAAAATTTCTCGAAGTTTTCGGGTGCTCTTTCTTACGTCGAAGAGGTCTTCGACGTGTTGTCTTCCGGCAATGGAGAGTTCCATGCGCTCGGCGGATCGGTCGAGCAATCTTCCGATCGCCTCCGCAAGAGCCTTGGGATCGCGCTGAGGCACGACGAGCCCGGTTTGCTTGTGCCTCACAAGTTCAGGAATTCCAGTGACATCGGTCGAGACGCACGACACACCCAGCGCCATGGCTTCAATCAGCGTCGTCGGCACGCCGTCGCGGTCTCCGTCCTCGCCAATCACGCAGGGCGCCGCAAATACGGCTGCTTTCTCCAGTTCTCGACATACTTCATGCTGGGGCAGCGGTCCGAGCAGAGAAACGTGATTGACGAGATTCCGTTCTTCGATTCGCTTGCGAAGAGATTCTTCCTCGGGTCCCATCCCGATGATTCGACATTCGAAGGCGCATCCAGCGTCTCGCAGAAGGCCGCACGCATCGATCAAATCATCGAATCCCTTCTTCACGATCAAGCGTCCGATCGCGACGATTCTCCTTGGGCGCATGATCGGAGCGCCATAGCGAAATCGATCCAGATCGAGACCGTTGTAAACGCGCTCGACTCGGTCCGGTCGAAACCCGAATTCGTCCAGGAGAATACGGCGGTTGAAATCACTTACAGTGACGATCGTGGCGTGATCGCGATGACGCTTCAGCAGCTCCGCACGGTCGACGTCCTCGTGATACAGATCTTTCGCATGCGCAGTAAAGCTGTACGAAACATCCGCGAACCGAGCGGCCAGCCGAGCAACCGTTGCAGGCGATGTCCCGAAATGTGCATGGACGTGCGAGATCCCCGAATCAACAATCGCCTGTGCCAGAACAAGTGCCTGGTGGACGTGCGAGACATTCTCCGACCAGGCATCCGAGAGTCCGGAAGGCAATCCGGGCAAGGAGCCTTGTCCGGCGCACAAACTTTCCCAGAGCGTCGTCGCCTTGAGTCCTGTATGAGGCAGGATCCGTACTGGAGCGCGAACGCGAGATATCTGATCCTGAAAATGTGTGTCATTCGACGGCTTGAGCGAAAATATCTCAATTGGCAGTCCGGCCTCTTCGTGCGCCAGCACTTCATTCACAATGAACGTTTCGGAGAATCGCGGATATCGTTTGACGACATACGCGACGCGAATCTCCGAATCGACTCCAATGGTTGTATTCATCATGCTCGAACGCCACTGGCCACGAGCCGGTTGGCCGCCAATCCCTCTACGATCTCTCGGACACGAACGAGACCGCCCATATCGATGGGCGTACTGTTCCGCGAACACTGATCGTGGGCTGTCTCGATCCAGCTTCCGAGACGAGCCGGCGACAGTGCATCGAGTTCGCAGACGTCCGCCAATCCGAGCGTTGCCAGCTTATCCGCTCGCAGCCATTGCTCGCGCCGCGGTTCGACTCGCGGCACGATCAACATCGGGCGTTCGAATGAGAGCACTTCTGAAACCGAGTTGTGTCCCCCCATCGTAATCACGCAATCCGCATCGCGAATCAGTGCGATCGGATCGACCACGAAATCGACCACAACCAGATCACTTTTTTCCGCTGCTCGCTGATGAAGGGCATTTCGAACGGCCGTGGGCATGAAGGGACCGAGCAACAGCAGCCCCGTTCGCTTGTCGAGATGGTCGATCTCGGCAAATGCCTCGGCCAGTCGGCACCCGTCTTCGCCCCCCCCGACGAGGCACAGAACGAAGGGCCCTTTTGGAGTGCGACTACTCGCTTTGGCAGCAGGTGGTGCTCCCTCGCTTCGATCCAGATACCCGACGTATTCGATCTTCTCACGTGTCGCGGTATCGAATTCGTACTCTTTTCCATGATCAGCGACAATCGGATCGCCGTAGACCCAGATCGAGTCGTAGTATGTCGAGATCACATCCTCGTTCCCCAATCTGTTCCACTCACGCGCGACCGCTTGGGGCTCGTCCAGGACGTCCCGGAGTCCCAGTACCACGTATGCGTTCGCCTGCTCGCGAAGATCCCGCAGGGTCGCATCCAGCTCGCATTCCGCACCTCGAGGCACATTGTCAACGATCATGAGATCAGGTCGAAAGCTCCTTGCGGCAGCCTGGATCGCTCCTGCGCGAAGCGCAATCAGGTCCTTCAAGGACACGTCGAGCGAGCGAGCCGTGTACTCCCCGCAACCCACTTTTCGCAGCGCGGGCAGCGTCAGAACATCGACGCCGGGAGGCATCTCAAATCGGCTGGACTCGGCACAGCCCGAAATCATCAAGATGCTCGGCCGAGGTTCGATCTTCGATAGCGCGCGCGCCAGAACCAGATTGCGACGAAAATGGCCCAATCCAACAGTGTCGTGCGAGTACAGCATGATCCGAAGCGATCGCGTCTTGGACCCTGCATGTGCTTCGCCCGCATCGAGGCGAGCTTCTCGCTTGAGCAGATTGATCGTCAAGTTGTCTTTATCGGGCGAATTCGCTTCGGTCTTGAACATGCTCGAGATACAACTGCAACGAGCGTGCCGGGCAACCAGAGGCGCGAACCCGCGCTGTGCGCCGTTCGGTCCAGAAATCCGGGTCGGAATCGAGCGAAAGGCCCCACCCGACCTGGGCAATTCACACTTCTTGCCTCCGGCGTGTCCGACGTGTATCTCGGATCGTGGGTGCAGACTCTCTGTAGATCGGTCAGTCAACGTAGTCATGATTCAATACTCCGACGCCGCGACGGCCAGGCCGTCGACAACGCGTGCGACAATGTCCAGATCGAACGGCTTCGGGACAACGTGTTTCACTCCGAGCGCCTCGAAGAGCTCGAAGTCCGGATTGGCAGAGATGACTACGGACCGGTCCGCGGTCAGCGAGGGCAAGAGACTCAGGCCATCCCCGTCCGGCAGACCCACGTCCAGCAATGCCGCATCGAAGTCGGCATTGACAAGCAGGGCGCGCGCCTCCAGGAGGCTGCCAGCAACACTCACGTCCATCCCCCTGCCGCAAAAATGAATCTCCAGGCACCGACGTAGGACACGTTCGTCCTCGACAATCAGCAACGAAGCGACTTTTCCCATTTGACCTCCTGCAGCCAGACTGGCTTCGGGGTTTCTATTGCAACGATCATGCCGGCCGATTCAAGCGTCTTCCGCGCGGCTCGGGGCAGAAAAATGACTCGCGGGGGCATTTCGCGCAATTGGAGTGCGATTTCCCCCAAATTGCACCTCGCGCTGGACAGCGGTGGTATAGCCTGTGAGCATGGCTTCGATCATTATCGTAGAAGACGAGGCTCTGCTCGCACGTCAGGTTGCCCGCGCGTTGACCTCCGCGGATCATCTGGTGAGGATTGCCGATTCCATCAGCGTCGCGGTCGATTTGCTCGATCAAGAGCCTCCAGATCTGGTGCTCCTCGACCTGCGTCTTCCCGACGGGTCGGGACTCGACCTGTTGCCGAAGGTTCGCGGGGTCGACGAATCCATCCAGGTGATCCTGATGACCGCCTACGGCTCGGTCAGCGACGCCGTCGAGGCAATGAGAAAGGGCGCGGCTGATTACATCCAGAAGCCACTCGATATGGACGAGCTACAGCTGCTCATCGAACGAACGCTCGCGCGCCGATCGCGCGAACGCGAGCTGGCTTACCATCGTGGACTCGGCCACGCATCGCGTCAGAACATCATCGGCGAGGACTCGCGGCTCACGGATATCTTCCGTCAGGTCGAACGCCTGTCTGTCGCCGGCCTCTCCCCATCGCGTCGCCCAACGATTCTGCTCTCTGGAGAGACGGGCACAGGTAAGGGAATGTTGGCCCGCGCCATCCACGAGCTTCTTGGCGGCGGTCCGTTCATCTCGGCGAATTGCACCGCCATGCCGGAATCCCTGATCGAAGCAGAACTCTTCGGCCACGAGAAGGGCTCGTTCACCGATGCCAAGGTCGCTAGAAGCGGGCTCTTCGACGCCGCCGACGGAGGAACGATCTTCCTGGACGAAATCGGCCATGCGAGTGCCGAACTGCAAGCGAAGCTTCTAAAGGTTCTCGAGGAGAAAAAAGTACGGCGGCTTGGCTCGACGCTGGATCGGGACGTCGACGTGCATATCATCGCTGCCACCAACCGCGATCTCGACGAAGCCGTCGAATCCGGCGCGTTTCGTCGCGATCTTCTTCATCGACTTCGTGTGCTGACGTTCGAAGCGCCGCCGCTGCGAGAACGTCCGATGGATTTGGTTCCACTCGCGAAGCATTTTTGTATCGAGGTCGCGGCCCTATACCAACGGAACGTGGAACTCTCCGAGGAAGCGATCAGCAAACTCAGCGACTACGAATGGCCCGGCAACGTCCGAGA
>JAQBEG010000023.1:0-3157 GCA_032123985.1 Deltaproteobacteria bacterium | reverse complement strand
TGCACGAACGAGCAGGGCTTGCCTCGGCTTGATTGCCCTGGCTTCTCTATTCAGCTTCACCCCGGTGGAATCCTCAGCCCAGGCTCTGCTCATCCCCGAAGATTTCGCACCCGCCACTTTCCCGGTCAGCTCACTCGAACTCGTCTACTCGAAGGCGCATCCCAGCCAACCGCCTCTCGAATCGCTGCTTCCGATCGAGGTCGAACTTCGCGAAACGGAGACCGGCTGGGCAGCGCCGCAACAGGGTGAGCCGGGCCAGTTGATGCTCGTCGGTGGGCCTTCGAGCGAAACGATTCGCCTCGAAGCCAGCGGTCTCGCGCGCGTCCTACGGTCGATTGTCGTGAGCCTGCACGACGCCGGTCTCTACGGCGTCGACGTTCGACCTTCCTCGAATGACATCGATCTCGAATCCGAGCGAGACCTGCGGCCCGAGAATCGCACGGCCCTTGCTGTCGTTGTGACCATCGGCCGCATCAAAGAGGTCCGCACGATCGCGGTCGGTGATCGCATCAAGGGCGACTGGAAGATCGACCATGAACTCCACGCGTCGATTCGGGAGTACTCTCCGCTGCAGCCAACCGGAGTCGCGGAAGGAGACCAAAGCGATCTCCTCGATCGGCGCAAACTCGAGGATTATCTCTTCCGCCTCAACCGACATGCGGGACGCCGGGTCGAAGCGGCGCTGTCCCCCGATTCGGAGCCTGGTTCAATCGTCCTCGATTATCGCGTGCTCGAATCGAAACCCTGGTATGCCTACGCACAGGTCGCGAATACCGGCACACGCCGTTCGAACCCGTGGCAGTCACGCGTCGGTGTCGTCAACAACCAGCTCACCGGTCGCGACGATGTTCTGGCCATCGAGTATCTCAATGCGGGATTCGATGATGTAAACGGCCTGGCTGCCCGGTACCAGGCGCCCTTCTTTCGGCCGAAACGTCCAGCATGGATGAATCGACGCAAAGGCGATGCGGCCTGGTTCGATTGGATTCCGCGTGAAAAACTCCCGTGGTGGGGCCTCGATCGATTGCGCTGGGAAGTCGACTTCGGCTGGGCGAAATCTCGCGCTGGGCGATCGGCCACCTTTCAGGGGCTCGCGAACGATCCGGTGACGACCAAGCAATTCCAATATGGAGGTCGTTTCATCTACGAGGCCTTCCAGTACCGCAATTTCTTCATCGATGTCTGGGGGGGCATGCGACTGCGAGACGTCGAAGTCCGAAACCAGGTCGGAACCGGCTCGAATTCGGGCACCGCACTCTTCGTGATTCCCATCGGGGGGATCCACGCTGAGCGCATCAACCAACTCTCTACGCTCGGTCTCGATGTGGCGCTCCAGGGATCGGTCTCCAAAATCGACGAGGGCGACCTCGACGGGTTGGGTCGAGATGGAACAGACGATCGCTATATGACGCTCGACTTCAATCTGGGATATTCGACCTTCCTGGAACCCCTTCTCAATCCCACGGCCTGGCGCGATCCGTCGACCGAACGAAGTTCGACATTGGCTCACGAACTCGCCGTGGGAGTTCGGGGGCAATACGCCTTCGACTACCGTCTGGTGCCCCAAGCCAGTCAAACTGTTGGCGGGCTCTACAGTGTCCGGGGTTACGATCAGTCTGTCGCAGTTGGCGACACGATCGTCATCGGCTCGCTCGAATATCGATTCCATCTTCCCCGAGCGCTGCCCGTCGTTCGCGAGCCTCTTCGAATTCCCTTCATCGGCGACTTCCGCGCCGCACCGCAACAGCCCTACGGCCGGCCGGACTGGGATCTGACCCTTCGCACCTTTCTCGACGTCGGGCGGGCGATTCGAAACGATCGCTCCTCGAGCGTGGCCGGTGTGGCTGAGCTCAATCAGACTCTCATCGGAGCGGGAGTCGGTGCAGAACTTCAGGTAAAATCGAACTTCCGCGCACGAATCGATTGGGCGACGGCACTCAAGGGAACCCACGGCGATCTGAATAATCCAACCAAGCTGTGGGACAACGAGATCTATGTTCTCTTCAGCATCCTCTACTAGCGAGAACCGGTTCGATCTCATCGATCGGATCGTCGCGCACATTCTCGTCGTCGCGCTGCTGGTGATTACTCCCGGCGCGTCTTTCGGTGGGGACGAGTTCCAGGATGCAAACAACACCACCTTCGACAATTCCGTCGTCTCACTCGACAACAGCCAGGCCGGTCAGACAACCTTCAGCATCGACACCAACAGCACCACGATCGACTGGCAAGATCTTCAACAACCGAACGGCAATACCCTCGAATTCAATTTCACGGATCCCAACTCCGTCGTCCTCAACGACATCGGCGCCCAGCACCCGAGCAACTTGAACGGCAGCGTGATGTCGAATGGAACGGTCGCGTTCGCGAATCCGTTTGGGCTCTTCGTCGGCGGCGACGCCATCATCGACGTCGGAAATCTCGTCGCCATCGGTGGCGACGTCTCTCGCAACAATTTCTTGACTTCGCAGGCCATGCTCGTCCCGCTCACAGGCACGGTCGAAAACAATGGAATGATTCTCGCCAACGGTAATGTGGCCCTGCTGGGTCGCAGCGTCGTAAACAACGGCATGATCGCGGTCGAGAATGGTCATATCCTGGCCATCGCGGGTCAGCAGCTCACCCTCGAGGACTGGGATGGCGTCACCGCTGACTTTCTTGCGCCCGCGAATTTTCTGGATTCCCTGACCACCGATACGGTCGTGAACAACGGCTCGCTCGCGGCGCCGAACGCCGCGCTCTTCGGCGGTCGCGTACAGAACTTTGGTGAGATCGAAATCGAGGACGGTTCCCTCATGATGGTGGCGGCCGATTCCGTCTGGGTCACCGAGTTCGACAATCCCGTTCTGATCAAAATTCCCAATTCCGTCTCCAGTCCCGATCAAACCGACGGGCCGCAGAGCGAAGAGCTTCAGTACGCGATAGAGAACCACGGGCGAATCAATGCGGGTCTCGGGCACGTACGACTGGCTGCCTCCGATCCGCTCGGCTTTGCGATTCGCCAGGGCACCGGAAGCGCGGACGCTCCGGCTTCGATCAGCGCAAAGCGTATCGAACTCGAGGGTGGCGAAATCGGCCGCGTTCATCTTACTGGCCTGGTCGATGCAAGTGACACATCGGATCAAGGACTCGGAGGGTCGATCGACATCACCGGATC
>JAQBEG010000022.1:0-3785 GCA_032123985.1 Deltaproteobacteria bacterium | reverse complement strand
CGAGATGATGACTCCGTGGGGTATCAAGCCGGTCGGGGTCGAGGCCGGTGATGGTCCGGGACTCGAGCGCGCAATTCGGGACACACCGAATCTGAGCCTCGTGCTCATCGAAACGCCAGCGAATCCGACTCTACGGATGACCGACATCGCCGCAGCGGTAGCCGCAAATTTGGCCGGCGCCGCAACGTACCGACCTTGCATCGTCGTCGACAACACCTTTCTCGGTCCAATTTTCCAACACCCTCTCGAGCTCGGCGCTGATGTCTGTATCTACTCAGCAACCAAATATCTCGCTGGTTTCAGCGACATGCTAGGCGGTGTCGTCACCGCGCGTGATGCCGATCTGATCGACCAATTCAAAGGAACACGCGCCCTTCTTGGCAACATCCTCCAGCCGGACGAAGCCTGGCTGCTCGACAGCCGACTCCCCACGCTTTCTCTACGCATGAATCATCAGAGCAATAACGCGGTCCAAATCGCAGAAGCCCTCGCAGGCCACCCCAAGGTCGACCACATCCATTACCCGATGTTCTTCATGGAATCAGATCAGCGCCGAATCTTCGAGAGTCAATGCGATCACCCGGGTGCCGTCTTCTCGCTCGAAGTTTCAGGCGGGAAGCAGGCCGCATTCGATTTCCTGCGAAAGTTGAAGATCACCAAGAACGCCGTGAGCCTGGGCGGAATGGAGTCGCTGGCCTGCCATCCCGCAACGACCACGCACTCGGAGATGAGTGAAGTCGAGCTCGGTCGCGCGGGCATCACGGACGGGTTGGTCCGCGTTTCGGTTGGGATCGAAGATTGGCGGGATCTACAAAGAGACTTCACGGAAGCGCTCGACTCAGTTTAGATCGCCTGCTTCCCCTAAACCTCATTCCCTGCGGGAATCATCTGAGGGTGCGTCAAAAATCGGGGCGCATTCAAAGGAAGTCGATATTCTTTTTTCGCGCACCCCCCGAACCCGAACTCGGAGGAATCGCCATGCATCTCATGCATCCCAGGCGAGTGCGAAGCTCTCGCATTTTCTACGTCATCCCGGTTATCGGACTGCTGGCTCTCATTCTCGGATGTGAATCACCGCAAGGTCCTACAGCCGGCGAGCAAGCCCTGTCTCAGATCCAGCAAGGACCTACCGCAGAACGCAACGAACTTGGCCTACACCGAGTCGACCTGCCAGAAGGTCAGGGCATCCTCTATATCAAAGCGCCGAGGCCCCATCTCGAGCGATTCGATCGTTTGGCCCTCGACTCGGTTGAGCTCGAACCCAACGGTGGTGAACTGCCCTGGAAGGATGCAGTCACAGACCGCCTCAGCAGGAGCTTTGCTCGCACACTCAAGAGAAGTCTCAATCAGCAGAAGACCTGGCAGTTGACCGACGAGCCTGGACCTCGCGTTCTCAGAATGCGAGTCATGGCCCGAGAGCTAAACGTCGGAATGGGCCTTCCCCATGTGAGCGCCGCTCGCAATGCACCACCTCAGGAGCAAAACAAAACCACCTTGGTAATGGAACTCTACGATTCGGACACTCATGAAATTCTGGTCCAATTCATACAACGGCGTGATCTTCCCGACCGTGTGCAAGCTGGATCACACGTCGCAATCGATCGGCTACGGGTCTACTACAGCGGCTTCGCGACTTCGATGGGTGATTCACTGAATCAGCTCGCCCAGGCCGTCGAGGACGTTCGTACGGACGATAATCGAGAATCACTGCGTTAGGTGCCTGTTTGTTCCTACGCTGTCGCCGGCTTGGCTCCAACACGGAAGTCTACGACTATCCCAGCCTATATCTGGTTTTCGGTGATCTCCAGCATCGGGTAACGTCCATGCGAGGAGAATGAGATGAAAACGCTGATCGATGGATACAAGAGCTTTCCCGGTGACCATTGCGGGAGCGTCGCGATGCGCGGGTTGCTTCATCATTATTGTGGTCTCGACTTGCCCGAACCGGCCATTTTCGGCCTTGGTTCAGGTGCGGCCAGCGTCTATCTGTCCGGCCCCGGCCTCGACCCGAGCGCGATGCTCTTCGGCCGCACGCTCAGCATGGAGCAGGATCTCGCCGCGAATCTCGAGATCGATTATCGCGAGCGTCCAGAAACCGACGACGAAGAAGCCTGGCAAATCGTTCGCGAAGAAGTTCTCGCTGGTCGACCGACCATGCTCTCAGGAGACATCTTTTATCTCGACTACCGCGAATTCAAGGTTCATTTTCCGGGCCACCGATTCGTCCTGCTCGGCTTCGACGACGAAAAGGAGAAGGTTTTTATCGCTGACCGTATCCGGCCTGAGCCCGAGGTTTGCTCCTACGACGCGTTGATCACGAGTCGCAATCCCCCAGAGGGCATGTCGACTAATAATCTCTGGGGCCGTTTTCACGAGACAACGGTCGGCCGCGAACTCGTCGATGCGACAAAACTCGCGATCTCGAAATGCGCGAAAGCGATGTTGACCGATGACGACGCTGCCAAGGGTTCACCAGATGCTCAGACGATGCTGGCTGCGAACATGAAAGTGGCGACTGGAGTGCGCGGAGTGCGTGCCTTCGCGGAGGATGTGCGCAGCTGGTCCACTCGAAAGGATGCGAGCTGGATCGCAAGCTACAACGCGAGCTGCATCGAGAAATTCGGAAATGGCGGCGGGAATTTCCGCAGACTCTATGCTGGATTTCTCTCGTGGGCGCGGGATCTCGATCCCCATCTCGTGCCGAAATTCGCACCCAGACTTGCTGTCGAGGCCGCCGATACCTGGACCGCTGTCAGCAACTCGTTATTCCAAGCTTCACGCGACGAATCCAACACGCAACATTGGAATGATGCTGCCGGACATGCGAATCGGGTGGCCGATCTCGAAGAGCAGCTGTTCACGTCGCTCGCCGACAACGTCGCTTGACCTCCGGAGAAGCCGAGCTCTCGAAAGACGAACAATGATGATCTCGCCGAACGATGTGCCGACAAAGCATTGCGCCTGCACGGGAGTGCGCTGGTGTGCGAACTGTCTCGATCCACGGACTCGCCGCAGTCATCGCATGGATGATCCTATTCGGATTCCCGACTTGCTCAGGAAGCGTCCTCATCGACCCGCATTGAATCAGAGTTCGCCGGGTCGAATCCACGATTTCGAACTCGAACTGCAAAGTGTGCCGAGCTGTCCCGATTTCGAGGGAGTCCACGTGTTTCGTGACTTTCTCTCGCAGAACGAGGGCGACCAGCTTTTGCGAGAAGTCGACGCGAAGCCCTTCATACCGGCGCAGAGTGGAAAGCTGAAACAGCACTATGGACCGAAAGTCAATTTCAACAAGCAACGGATCAACGCGACCAATTTCGGGGGCTTGCCCGATTACGCATATCGAATCGAATCACGTCTCCACACGCTCGCGGCACAAGATCAATTCCGCGGCTCGGCCGGATTGCGAGCAGCGCTCGTAGCCTTCGAACCGACCGACACATTTGTGATGCGCTATCACGAACGTGATGCGTCCAATCTCGACTTCCATCGCGACGACTTATTCGCCTATGGAGAGGCCATTCTAGACATCTCCCTCGAATCGGATTCCGTACTGACATTTCTCAATCGTCGGGACGTCGACACGGAATCGACACCGACGGATTGCATACGGGTTCCTCTCCCAGCGCGATCGCTTGCGGTCATCTACGGTCGCGCGCGATTCGACTGGGACCACGCAATTCTCGCCTACGACATCGATGGCAGGCGTACCAGCATCACGATACGAACGCTCAGCGAGCCCCTCCGCCAAACCGAAGCGGGAAAACACATCCTGGATGTCGTGC
>JAQBEG010000021.1:0-8818 GCA_032123985.1 Deltaproteobacteria bacterium | reverse complement strand
CGTAACCGCCAAAGCCTCCTCGGGCGCGAGTTCCCAATGACTCTGGTAGTAGTGGATCGTCGGATCTCCACCGGCCGCGCGAAGAATCGCCTGATCATGAGCGGGCAACGCGTTCAGCGTCGTTTCTCGATACCGCCTCGTCCAAACCGAGGCCAGATCGACGGTATTCTCGAGAAAGGTCATGGCCTGACCGAGTCGATTCTCGAGCTCTTCCGGAATCAGGTTATTGTTGGGCCGCTCGGGATTCAGACACTCGATCTGAAATTCAGCGCGCTTCTCCTCTCTGCGATTACCAAAGGTCTGGCGTACGACGATATTGCTCGACGCGTCCGTCATCGGAAGCCAGTTCCCAGCCTTCTTCTCCTTGCTCATCCAGATTTCGAAGCTGCCATCGTCGTTGAAAATCATCTGGCTCGAGTCGATTTCACCCGTGCTTGCCATGCTGTCGACGTTTCCAGCACCGGCCTTCACCCCGATACTGAACCATCGGACCGTGCCCCGCTGGCCCCAGATGCGATAGTCGAAATCGCTGTCTACAGTACAATTCTCATAGTAGTTGTCGGGATTGTCGTTGAGGATCTTCTTCGTCTCATCCGCCAGACGATAGAAGGCCGGGTATTGCGGATCTGCGTAGTCGACCGATCTCTCTAGACCGGCGCGCAAGATTCGGGTCAGAAATCGATACCCCAAAGCCTGCGTCATCAGATCGTTTGGATTTCCATCCGCTCGGACCAGCGCTCCCGCTGCTTTGAGTCGCTCGCAGAAATCGTCCCAAACGCACCCACTCAGAATCCGTTCTTGTACGTCATCAGAACCCATCTTGTTTTCCCTATTGGTGTTGGCATTGGCGATCGCTGACCGCGAGAAGAGTCGACGATCCGCACGAGATCCGCCGCTCCGCAATCAAGCCTTACGCTAGCGTGCGGGCTCCTCAATTCACCGGCGCGATCGCAACTCGAACTGCACCTAGGATTTCCGAGATGGCCGAGTCACATTCTCCCGACCACGCAATCCCGCTACGCGACGTCGCCGCATGGGACATCGAGAGCGACGTCATCGTGGTCGGCTTCGGTGCCGCGGGCGCCTCGGCAGCAATCGAAGCGGCGGCTGCAGGAGCCAGCGTCACGCTCTTGGAGGTTGGCTCGGGCAGTGGCGGAACGAGCGCCATGGCTGGCGGAGACATCTATCTCGGCGGCAATGGCGGTACCACGGCTCAACGCCAGAACGGCTTCGTCGACGAGACCGAGGATTTCTTCCGCTACATGATGCTGGCAGGCGGACCGGATGCAGATGAAGCGCGTGTCCGTCTCTACGCCGAGGGCGCCCTCGAGCATTTCGAATGGCTGAAGGCCCAGGGCATTCCCTATCGCGATACCTACATTCCCGGAAAGCCCGTCATGCCGGGTACCGGCGACTGCCTGATTCTTTCGGGTAGTGAATTCGCATGGCCCTTCAACCAACTAGCAAAGCCCTGCCCTCGCGGACATCTGCCTGAGGCGATCGGCGAGACGGGTGGCTTCATCCTCGTCGATGCACTTTCAAGACAAGCCCATGCGCTCGGCGTCCAGAGCTCTTTCGATTCCCGCGCGACTGCACTCGTTGTCGACGAGGCATCCGATGTCCGCGGGCTCGCATACACACAAGGGGGCGACGAAAAGTACGCGCGTGCTCGGCACGGCATCATTCTCTGCACGGGAGGCTTCGCGCTGAATGAGGACATGCTTCGAAAGCATGCACCGCTCCGAACGCGGCTCGCGAACGATGCACTGTCTGGTGGACATGACGACGGAAGTGGAATCCGTATGGGCATGAGTGTGGGCGGTGCAGCGATCCATATGGATCAGCTCTTCTTGACGCTGCCCTTCTATCCTCCGGAATCCCACGTGAAGGGAATCTTCGTCAACGAACAAGGCAAACGGTTCATCAACGAAGATGCGTACGCCGGCCGTGTCGCGCACTTCATCGCAGAGCAGCCCGGCAATCAGTTCTATCTGCTCGTAGACCACGCGATTTTCGAGCAACCTTCCGACTACTCCAGGATCGAGATCGCAGCGGTCGGCGAAAGCTGGCAGGAAGTCGCAGTCGAACTCGGAATGGCGCAAGGAATGCTCGTGTCCACCGTGGAGACGTATAACCAACATGCGCAAGAAGGCGAGGACCCAACGTTTCACAAGGACGAAGCCTGGCTAAAGCCTCTCGACCAGCCTCCCTTTGCCGCGCTCGCCTGTCATCTCGATCAGGCCTTCTACCCCTTTTTCACGCTTGGCGGGCTCCGCGTTCGACCGACGGGGGAGGTCCTCACGAACGACGGCGAAATCGTTCGGGGTCTCTACGCCGCAGGGCGGGCGGCCTGCGGACTCCCGCGCTGGGGCAAGGGCTATAGCTCAGGAATGTCACTGGGTGATTGCACGTTCTTTGGTCGCATGGCAGGCCGAGCGGCGGCGAGCTCACCGCGCCACTAACACGTCTGTCGACTAGCAAACTCGATTCGAGACAGGCTGATCCAACTGCCAGCTCTCGAGTGCCTCGATCAGGATTCGCCCCATCCCTACGCGCGCTTCGAGCGTCGAACTCCCGACATGCGGAAGCATGAAGACGTTCGGTAGATCAAAGTAGGCCGGGTTCAAATTGGGCTCGCCGGCGAAGACATCGAGCCCTGCGGCCCAGACGCGACCCTCCCGCAGTGCGGAAGTCAGCGCGGCGTCGTCGACAAGGTCGCCGCGAGCAATATTCACCACGATCAAGCCGGGACGCGCTCGTGACAGAAGTGTGGCATTGACGACCCCTCGCGTTTCCTCGGTCGATGGACACGCGAGCAACAGGACGTCGCAGTCTTCGATCAACTCGCTCGCGGACGTTCGAAATCCCTTCGAATAAGGCTGGCTCGGGGGAAGCCGATTACGATTCGAATAGAGGATCTCCATTCCCAACGCACGGGCCCGAGTCGCGACGCGCATACCGATATCGCCCATCCCCAGGATTCCGAGCGTACGCCCCGAAAGTTGGAATCCGACGAGCTGGGTTGGATTCCAACCCGGCCACTTGCGACTCCGAACCAACTCGATGCTCTCGGTGGCCCGACGCGCGGCACCGAGCATGAGAAAGATCGCGTTCTCTGCGACGGAATCAGCGAGTACCCCTGGCGTATTGAATACGGCGAGGTCACGGGCCTTCGCCGCTTCGAGATCGATGTGATCCGTCCCGACCGAATAGGTCGCCAGTGCCCGAACTCGATCCGGCAACGCGCGGATCGCGTCCGCTCGCATCGGCAGGTCGAGCGAAAAAAGGACGGCATCGAACTCAACGTCACTCTCTAAGAGTTCCCGCATCGGGTCGTCGCTCGTCGAGAACGTTGCATCGAAAGCGGTCGCGAGTGCCTCGGCGACCGAATCGATGAGACCCACGGCAACGAAAACAGAAAGTCGGGCACTCTTTTCGTTATTCACTCATTCCCCCGACGACTCTCCGGACGTTGGCCAATCTGTCGCGCACGGGAGAATCGCGCGGCGTGCCTTTCAACGCCATACTGTCGCACTGCGATTGAGGAGGAAGCATGCTCTCGCATCTCTGCGTTCTCGACCTGACCGATGGAGGGTCCAGCATTGCCGGGCGCATACTCGCCGACCTCGGTGCCGACGTCGTGCTGGTCGAGCCGCGGGGCGGCGCCGCTTCCCGGACGCTGGGTCCGTTCGCTGACGACATCCCCGATCCTGACCGCAGCCTCGAATTTTGGGCGCGCCATCGCGGAAAACGATCGATTCGGATCGATCTCGACGAGGAGGCCGACAGAGAGCGATTACGAGAATGGGTATCGCAAGCGGACGTCTGGATCGACGACCATCCCAGTGGACAGCTCGCCGGCCTGAGCCTCGGCTACGACGATCTCAGCTCGATTCAACCCCGTCTCGTCCACGCTTCGATTACGCCGTTTGGCGAGATCGGCCCCAAGAGCGAATGGGCCGCAACCGATCTCACGGTCACCGCATCATCGAACGCGATGTGGCTCACGGGAGACGCCGACCGCGCTCCTCTCAGCTGCAGCGTGCCCCAGTCGTTCCTGCACGCGGGTGCCGAGGCGGCAGCGACCGTGATGATCGCTCTCGAAGAACGCAATCGATCCGGACTCGGACAACACATCGACGTGTCGGCCCAAACGGCGATGATGGCCAGCTGTCAATCAAACGTCCTCGCGCATGGCTGGAACGATCGGTCTCTTGGTCGGTCTGGCGGCGGCGTGGCTGTCGGTCCCTACCGCCTCCGCTTCATTTACGAATGTCTCGACGGCTACATCAACTTGACCTTCCTGTTTGGTGAACCTATCGGCCATGCGACGAAACGCTTCTTCGACTGGATGGACGACGACGGTTTCTCGAATGACACTCTTCGCGCCGAGGATTGGGTCCGATATGGCGCCAAGGTTCTCGGCGGCCACTCGACGATCGACGCACACGAAGCCGTCATGAACGCAATCGAATGCTTCACGCGAACGAAGACCAAAGCCGAGCTCTTCGCGGGCGCTTTCGAACGCAAGCTACTCATCGTTCCGCTCTCTGATTGCAGAGATCTGATCCAATCGAAGCAGCTCGCTGAACGTGAATTCTGGACTCCCATCAAACAGTTTCCCCTCGATCGAGAGATCCTCTACCCGGGACCCTTCGCGCGATTCAGCGCCGCGCCCATTGAGCTTCGACGCGGGGCGCCCAGACTCGACTCTCCGGCTTCGGAGCCCTTTGTGGACAAGCGTGAGGCTGCGCAAAGTGAAACGACGCCGCGCAGCGAACGCGATCTACCCCTGGCAGGCCTCAAGGTGCTCGACTTCACGTGGGTCTACGCAGGCCCGGCCGCGACGCGGGTGCTGGCGGACAGCGGCGCGACCGTCATCAAGATCGAGTCGTCGAGCGCTCCTGACGCATTACGCGCGTCCGGCCCGTTCAAGGATGGTCAGGGCGGCGTCGAGCGCTCCGCGAATTACGGGAACGTCAACCTGGGAAAGCGAAGCTTGGGCTTGAACCTCAAGCTTCCGGAAGCGCGCGCACTCGCGCTCTCCCTGGTGGACTGGGCCGACGTCGTCGTCGAGAATTTCTCGCCACGCGCGATGAAGGCCTGGGGACTCGACTACGAAACACTTCGCACGCACAAACCTGATCTGCTTATGCTGTCCACCTCGCCTTCGGGAGCAACAGGCCCAGAGGCAACGTTGGCGGGCTACGGCACGATGGGCTCGGCACTGGCCGGCTTTGGGTTCATGACGGGATGGCCCGATCGTCGACCCGCCGCGCCATACATGGCCTATACCGACTACATCGCACCCCGCTTTGCGGTCACCGCGCTGCTCGCGGCCCTTGAACATCGGCGGCGGACCGGCGTTGGGCAACATATCGATCTCTCCCAGGCCGAATGTTCGATTCATTTCCTCGGCTCGGCGATTCTCGACTTCACAACGAACGGCCGGATTCCGAAGGCGCGCGGAAACGCATCGCGGGACATGGCGCCATCCGGGGTGTACCCGGCGAGCGGTGATGACCGATGGATCGCGATCGAGGCACCGGACGAACCATGCTGGCAATCGCTCGCCGCAACGGCCGGGAAGGATTGGGAATCCGATCCGCGCTTCATCGACAGAGCGTCACGTTTGGCGAATCGCGCTGCGCTCGACGAGACCATCGCCAACTGGACATCGCATCACGACGTCGCCGATCTGGAGACCCGACTCCAGTCAGCCAATGTGCCGGCCCATCGGGTCTCGACGAGTCAGGATGCGTTCGAGGACGCCCAACTCGCAGCACGTGGGCATTTCGTATCGGTGGAGCATCCTGGACTCGGCAGCATGCCCTACGAAAACACGCGAGCACTCCTGTCGGCAACACCCGCGCGGCCCGGCCTCTGTCCAACGCTAGGACTGCACAATACCTACGTATTACGTGAGGTTCTCGATCTCCCAGACGACGAGATCACGGCACTGGTCATCGCGGGCGCGATCGAATAGAAATCAGACTACCCTTCGACGGGCTCATCATCAAAAAAGGCTCGAATCGATGCAACGACTGCTGATCGCAAACCGCGGCGAGATCGTCGTCCGAATTGCACGGACTGCCCGGGAGATGGGACTCGGTACCGTCGGTCTCTTCGCCGTTGGGGACGAGCAACTCGCCGACGGTTATGGTGTGACAGATCGCGTCGCGCTCGTGGGTCAGGGCGCGGCCGCTCACCTCGATATCGATCAAATCGTCGATATTGCAAGGTCGCAGAATTGCGACGCACTGCATCCCGGCTACGGATTCTTGAGCGAGAACGCCGATCTGGCGCGGGCCTGCGCGAAAGCTGGGATCAAATTCGTCGGACCCTCTGCCGAAACCCTCGAACTCTTTGGAGACAAGTCAGCGGCTCGCGCGCTCGCCAGCGAACTCAATGTCCCGATCGTTCCGGGCATTGCGGCACCCGCAAGCATCGAGGATGCGAAGGCCTTTCTGACGGGACTGCCCAGTGGCTCCTCCATCATGCTGAAGGCGGTCGCGGGCGGCGGTGGACGCGGCATGCGAGTCGTAAGCCACGTCGAGCAGCTCCCGGAGGCATTCGCCCGATGTCAGTCCGAGGCCAAACGCTCGTTCGGTTCAGACGTTCTCTTTGCGGAGCGCTTCGTCGAAGACACGCGTCACATCGAAATCCAGATCATCGCCGACACCTCGGGCGGGATCAGCCATCTGTGGGAACGCGACTGCACGCTTCAGCGGAGAAACCAGAAACTGATCGAGATCGCACCCTCACCCGGCCTCGACCCCGCGTTGCGATTCGAACTCATCGAATCGGCCAGGTCGATCGCCAAGTCTGCGCACTATCAGGGGCTCGGCACCTTCGAGTTCCTCGTCGACGAGCAAGGTTCGTATTTTTTTATCGAGGCGAATCCGCGCTTGCAGGTCGAGCATACTGTGACCGAGGAAATCACCGGCGTCGATCTCGTCGAGGTTCAGCTCAAAATCGCGCAAGGGACGACGCTCGAAGAACTCGAGTTGATCGATCCGCCTAACGTCCGAGGACATGCGATCCAGTTTCGCGTTCTCGCCGAAACCCTGGACGCGTCCGGCGAGGCTCGACCGGACGGCGCTCGAATCGAAGCATTCGAGATCCCGGGCGGACCCGGAATTCGTGTCGATACCGCGATGCGTGCCGGCCTCTCGCCCCACCCCGCCTTCGATTCCCTGCTTGCGAAGCTCGTCGTATCGAGCACGAATGCCGATTACGAGCGGACTGTGCGCCGCGCGCGCCGCGCCATCTCGGAGTTTCGGATCGAAGGCCCACGAACCAACCTCGAGCTGCTGGCCGCCTTGCTCGATCGCCCCGAATTTTCCGAGAACCGCCTTTCGACGCAGTTCATCGCCGAGAACGCGGACGAACTCTTCGCAGACGCGAAAGGGCGCCGAAATTCAGCAGGAGACGATTCGCACCACGACGAAAGCACCGAACCGATCGCGACGAAACGTACACTTCCAGCCGGCGTCCTGGCGGTCCGCGCACCGCTGATCGGAACCGTGATCGAAATCTGCATAGGCGCCGGAGACGACGTGGCAGCGGGACAGCCGATCTGCATCCTCGAATCGATGAAGATGGAGCACGTCGTGACCGCGGAGGCGGCAGGCGTGATCGAGCAACTTTTCGCCAGTGTCGGTGATGTCGTTCCGGAAGCGGAGATCCTGGCGGGAATCCTCGCGTCGGGCGAAAAGGCTGAGCGCACGGCCGAAGTCGAAATCCGCGCCATCGACTCCATCCGCCCAGACCTGGCGGAAGCGCGCGCGCGTCATGCACTCCTGCAGGACGAAAGCCGCCCCGAAGCGGTCGCACGTCGCCGAGATCGGGGCCAGCGCACCGCGCGCGAGAATCTCGCCGCCCTCTGCGACGCCGACAGCTTCATCGAGTATGGAGCGCTCGCCGTTGCCGCCATGCGCAAGGTTCGCCCGCTCGAAGAACTCCAACGCAAGACGCCAGGCGATGCGATCATCACGGGATTTGGCACGGTGAACGCAGAGCTCTTCGGCTCCGAAACGGCCCGATGCGCCGTTCTCGTAGTCGACGCGACCGTCCTGGCCGGCACGCAAGGCTACTACCACCACCAGAAAATCGACCGCCTACTCGAACTCGCTGAGCGCCACGGAACACCGGTGGTCTTCTTTCCGGAGGGCGGCGGCGGTCGGCCGAATGACACCGACCCCGGCGACCTGGTCGTCGCGGGTTTGAACATCACCAGCTTTCACGCATTTGCACGACTCTCGGGCAAAGTACCGCGAATCAGCATCGTCTCGGGATTCTGCTTCGCGGGCAGCGCAGCCTTCGCGGGCTGTTCGGACATCATCATCGCCACTCGGAACGCGAGCCTCGGAATGGGCGGCCCCGCCATGATCGAAGGTGGCGGACTCGGCGTTTACGAACCGAAGGAAATCGGCCCGGCCGAAGCCCTCGCACCGGTGGGCGTGATCGACCTGCTCGTCGAAGACGAGGTCGAGGCCGTCGAGATCGCGAGACGCTATCTGGCCTATTTCCAGGGCCGGACCGAGAATTGGACCTGCGACGACCAACGCAAGCTACGCCATTTGATCCCGGAGAATCGTCGAAGGGTCTACGAAATCCGCAAAGTCATCGAGACCCTTTGTGACGACGACTCCGTTCTCGAACTGAGGCGCGCTTACGGCGTTGGCATGATCACGGCCCTGGTTCGCATCGAGGGCCATCCGATCGGACTGATCGCAAACGACCCGATGCATCTCGGCGGCGCAATCGACGACACTGGGGCCGAAAAGGCTGCGCGATTCCTTCAGCTCTGTGATGC
>JAQBEG010000020.1:0-10931 GCA_032123985.1 Deltaproteobacteria bacterium | reverse complement strand
GGTGGGTTGAACTGCTACTGCAACCCGGTCCTGCACGCGGGGGGAACCGTGGTGATCCTGAAGGCGTTCGATCCGAGTGAGACGTTGCGCGTGCTGGGCGATCCGGATCAGGGCATCACACATTTCTTTGCCGTGCCGGCGCCGTACCAGTTCATGATGCAGCACCCGGACTTCGGTGGCACCGACCTGTCGCGCCTGAGGATTGCCGGGGTCGGGGGTGCGCCGTGTGCAGTGACGATCATGGAGAACTGGTTCGAACGCGGTGTGTCGCTGATGCAGGGGTTCGGTATGACCGAAACCAGCCCGGCCTGCATCTTTCTCGATGCGGGCGATGCGCTGCGCAAGATCGGGTCGACCGGCAAGGTGCTGCTCCACACGGAAGCGCGGATCGTCAACGACGACGGTGGCGACTGCGGCGCCGACGAGATCGGCGAGCTGTGGGTCGCCGGGCCGAACATCACGCCCGGCTACTGGAACCGCCCCGATGCGACCGCCGATGCGTTCGAGGGACGCTGGCTCAAGACCGGCGACGCCGCCCGCATGGATGACGAGGGCTTTATCTACATCGTCGACCGCTGGAAGGACATGTATATCTCGGGTGGCGAGAACGTCTACCCGGCCGAGATCGAGAACGTGCTCTATCAGCTTCCCGAAGTGGCCGAGGCGGCGATCATCGGGGTGCCCAACGAGAAGTGGGGCGAGGTCGGGCTGGCCGTACTGGCGCTCAAGCCAGGCACCTCGCTCGACCGGGCAACGGTGGTCGACCACTGCGTTTCCCGGCTGGCAAAGTTCAAGATCCCTTATGACATCGCGATCGTTGAGGTACTCCCCCGCAACGCCACCGGCAAAGTTCTCAAGCGCGAACTAAGAACCCAGTTCGTCGACTCCGACGCCCCGAGGATTTCCTGACCCACCGATCTCTCGATCTGATCCGCCCGGGGACTATTTTTCCTACTCCCGTCGACGGGTTGGAGCCGTTGCGTTAGGTACGTTCCTCCGCGTTGCGCTCTGCACTTGGCATACGAATCCGCCGGTGAGTTCTATTGTGTTAAGTAGTGCTCTTTCGCTCGAGCGTCTCGAACGATGATTCGATCTCGGGCTGCTGATCCTCTTTGGCAATGGTCATGCGCCAGCCCTTGACCCTACCGCGGTCGGGGTCCCTCGCGTCGTGAAACGTTCTTTCAGCCCACCGGCGGAAGCGGCTCGACCCCCAGGATCGCATCAGCCGCCTTCTCCGCGATCATCATGGTCGGCGCGTAGATATTGGCATTCGTGATTTTCGGCATGACCGAGGCACCGACGACGCGAAGCCCATCTACGCCGTGTACTCGCAGAGAGTCCGGATCGACGACGGCCAGCGGATCCAGTCCCATCTTGCATGTACACGAGGGGTGGAGTGCGGTCTCGCCTTCGCGGGCCACCCAGTCGAGGATCTGTCGATCGGTCTCGACGGCGGGGCCGGGAGAAAGTTCGCCCAGATCGAGATCCGCGAAGGCCGATTGGGCGAAGATCTGGCGCGCACAGTCGATCGCCGAGATCCATTCGCGACGATCGCGCTCGGTCGATAGATAGTTGAATCGCATGCCAGGTGGCACGCGTGGATCCGCCGAACGAATCTGCAGCGACCCGCGTGCTTCCGAGAGCATCGGACCGATATGCATCTGGTAGCCGTGGCCCGGCGTTGGTTTCGTGCCGTCGTAGCGGATCGCCAGCGGTAGAAAATGGATCATCAGGTTCGGATACGGTTCGCTCGCATGACTCCGCACGAAGCCGCCGGCCTCGAAATGATTGCTCATTCCTGGGCCATAGCCCGCGAGCCATTGCAAGCCGATCCATGGTCGCCGACTTTTGCGCACACTGGGCGACATCGATACCGGTTTCGAGCAAGCGTGCTGGATGTAGACCTCAAGATGGTCCTGGAGATTCTCGCCGACGCCCGGAAGATCCTGGATCACTTCGATCTCGAGTTCGCGAAGGAGTCGGGCCGGTCCCACGCCCGAGAGCTGGAGGAGTTGAGGCGAGTTGATCGCACCGCCACTGCAGATGATCTCATCCGCGTTTGCGGTTTCCACGCGTCCCTTCCGGATGTACTCGACGCCGACGGCCCGCTTCTCTTCGAAGAGGATGCGCGTCACGAGGGCGCGGCTGATGACATCGAGATTGGCTCGTCTCTTTACTGGATGGAGGTAGGCTCGCGCCGCGCTCTGGCGCAGCCCGCGATGGAGGTTGCGATCGAAGCGCCCGAAGCCCTCCTGGCGCGCGCCATTGACATCGTCATTGAGAGAATGGCCTGCCTGCTGCACCGCTTCGAAGAAAGCGTCGAAGAGCGGGCCTCGTGCGGGGCCACGCTCGAGCCTGAGCGGACCCTGTCGACCCCGCCAGCGATCCTCGCCCTCGGGCGCAGTTTCCATTCGCTTGAAATAGGGCAGGCAGTGCGCGTAGCTCCAGTTTTCGACCCCGGGCTCCGCCGCCCAGCCGTCGTAGTCGAGCGCGTTGCCGCGCTGAAAGATCATGCCGTTGATGCTGCTCGACCCGCCGAGGAGTTTTCCACGAGCATGATAGATCTCGCGATCGCCCAGATGGCGCTCGCATTCCGAACGATAACCCCAATCATAGAATCGACTGCCGAGAGGCAGCATCAGCGCGGCGGGCATGTGGACCGCAACGTCCCACCACGCATCCGGGCGACCCGCTTCGAGTACGAGGACTCGTCGCGTTGGGTCGTCGCTCAATCGACGCGCAAGGGCGCAGCCTGCGGAGCCTCCTCCGACGATCACGAAGTCGTAGTGCGCGCGTGTCTGCGATCGACTCATGAATCGACTCATATACCGATCATGAACGTGTCAGGTCGCGCAACGCGCGGAGGGTGCGTGGACCGAGATCGGCGTCGAGCTGCGGCAGCCCGAGCAGGGCGGAAAGCCAAAGGCCGTCGGCGGCTAGTCGCACGATCGTGGCCGTCGTGTCGTCGAGTCCGTCGCCGACGAGTGCCTCCTGCCATTCGGCGAACCGCGCTCGCACGGCTTCCAGATGAGGTGAATCGCGACCGAGGGTGGCGAGAATGCCGGCCATGAGCTGAGCCGAGTTGTCGGCCGGCTTGCCTTCGTCGGTGACGGTCGAGGCGAGATAGGCGCGTGCGGCCGCGCCGGTGTCCCCTCCGTCGGCTTGGCGAAGCGCTTCGAGTTCACGGTCGAATCGGTCCAGCATCCGCTCGCAGAGATCCGCGACGAGCGCCTCCTTGTTGCCGAAGTGGTAGAGGAGGCCGCCTTTGCTGACGCCCGCGTCTGCGGCGATCGCGCCGAGCACGAGCCCGGCGGGCCCGCCTGCGAGGACGCGCTCCTCGGCGGCGTTGAGAATCCGGTCCCGGGCTCCGTGAGGCATGGCGTAGGTATACCGTCTGGACGGTATAGTACAACCTCAAGCCAACGACAGGTCTGAGAGGCGATCTAGAACGGTTTTGCGGGCGAAAGACCCGTTCTGGCGTGGGCTACCGTCGCCTCGTGCCCTTCCCAGATGCCTCCCCGGATCCGTTTGAGCGCATCGGATTGCCCAACGCCAGATCGCGACTGGCCGTCGCGATCGTCGTGACCGCCGTCCTCGGGGCTCTCCTCTCGATCGAGACCGCGAGTGTGTCCCTCGCAGAGGCCAAGGCCTGGGTCGTCGGTCATTTCGACTGGCTCTTTGTGCTGGTCGCGAACGCGGCCGTCTTCGGGGTCATGCTCCTGGCAATTCATCCGCTGGGGAAGCGCCGACTCGGAGACGACGACTCACGCCCGGAATTTGGTCGATTCTCCTGGTTCGCGATGCTCTTCTCGGCCGGCCTTGCCTCGGGCCTCCTCTATTGGGCGACCGCCGAGCCGATCATCCACCTGCAGAGCAATCCCTTCCTGCTGGACCCCAACGCGCAACGTGGTGGTGTCGATGCGGTCGCGACGGCCATGCGGATCACCATCCTTCATTGGGGCGTTCACGGCTGGGCTTTCTACGTCCTCGCCGCGCTCGCGATCTCGATCTACGCCTATCGCCATGGTCAGGCATTGACCTTTCGAACGGCGCTCTATCCGATCCTCGGCCCGAACTGGATCGACCGCTGGCCCGGTACAGCGGTCGACCTCCTCGCGGTCTTCGGAACGGTCTGCGGCGTTGCGACGTCGATCGGCCTCTCCGCCGGGAGCATGAATGCGACACTCGGATCGCTCTTCGACATCGAGAACGGAGCCACGAACCAGATCGTGATCGTCTTCGGCGTCTGCGTTCTGGGTACGCTGTCCGCCATTTCTGGAATCGCGCGCGGAATCCGAAGGTTGTCCGAGCTCAACGTTTGGGTCAGCGGCGGGCTTCTTGCGGCTTTCCTCCTGCTCGGGCCAACCCTCTTCCTGGGAGAGCTGATTCTTCGAACCATCGTCGACTATCTCGTTCATGTCGTCCCAACCGGACTCTGGATCGGAGAAACCGCCGAAGAACGAGCGTGGCAGGGCGACTGGACCGTCTTCTATTGGGGATGGTGGCTAGCCTGGACGCCGTTCGTGAGCCTCTTCATCGCGCGCATCTCGAAGGGCCGAACGATTCGTGAATTCGCGATCGCAGTCATGCTCGTACCGACACTCGTCACGATTTTCTGGATGTGTGTGCTAGGCGGCACGGCGATCGCCCAGGAATTGGCGGTCGCTGGCTCGGTCAGCGAGACGGTGAATCTCGACTACAGCCTGGGATTGGTCGCGGTGATCGAGAACCTAGCTTCTCCGCAAGTCGCTGGAATCCTGATCGCGATCGCCGCCTTCCTGCTCTTCACGTGGCTGATCACATCGCTCGACTCGGCGACGCTCGTCGTTTGCCACATCCTGAAGACCGAAGACTCCGCCGCTGCGAAGATCTTCTGGGGATTCGCTCTCGCATCCGTCGCCGCGGTGTTGCTTCGGGCCGGCGGGCTCGACGCGCTGCAGGCGGCTTCGATCATCGTCGGGCTTCCGCTCGCGGGCTTGATGGTTCTAGTCGGCCTGGGCTTGCTGAGAGACTTCGCTCGCGGACGGCTCTAGTAGAGTATTTCCATGCACGCGCGTAGCTGATCTCGAAGCGGTCGGCCGAGCCCTGATTCGTCACAAGTGGATAGGCAAAACAAGCGGCGTTTTCAGCATTACCGATATTAGGCATTCTGACAACTAGACCCTGGATCGGAGACCAGCCGGCCGTTTTGGAGCTCTCCGAGAGGGCCGCGCGCGGAACGAGGACCGCGCTTAGCAAGCCGCAAGCCTAACTTCTCATGTCAGCGATCGGCGCGCATATCGGGCACCGCGAGCGGCTCGCTACTGAGTAGGTTCTCCGGCTCTCGAACAGCGGTGAAGTCCAGCGTGAGAGGCGCATTCGACGCCTCGTTCTGATCATGCATTTCATTATTCGTAGTCGGTTCGATTGTCTCATCTCCTGCGCCGGCGGGCCGCGCTTGTTGAATCGCGTTCAGAATCGCTCGGGTTCGAGCTTCTCCTTGATGGCCAGCGCGGCTTCATGGGCCAGCGGCGGAAGCTCTGCGCCCGATTCTGCCACGCCTAACTCGTTCGATTCGCGCCGCGACGCGCCTCACGCGCGATCGAGTCGCAGTGATTGCCGCGCTGGTCAGGCTAGTGCTGGTCAACGTGGCTCGGGCGAGGTACAAGAGGTTTCTAGGGACTTTCCAGAGGGCAGCATTTCCAGGAGATAGACCCAATGACAAGTCTGCCAGGGCGACGCCTCCCCCGCAGAAGCTTCACTTTGGCAGCACTGATGCTTCGACTGCCGGGGGCATATTCATCCCGTGTGCACACGACAAGCCCTGCAGGGGTGGAGGATTCTCGATGCTCCTAGTGCAGAACTAATCAAAGCAACCCATCATAATCACCGTTCTGACAGGCAACGGAGGCCCTCAGCCATTCAATGCCGCCAGCGCACCGTGCTTCGACGCTGACCGCCGCCTGCTCGCCCGGCGAGATGCTTCGTGGCACAATCCACTCCGACGTCGCACGAGAGGAGTGGAACAATGAGCGAGCAACCGCATCAAGCCGGAGAATCTCTCACGCCATCGGAGCATGGCTCGATGGCGGACTATCTCGAAGAAGGCGCGAGCTGCGCCCGGTCCCTGAACAACCGTGGGCCGCTCCGTTTCGACAGCGCCGGGCGGCTCGCTTCGGACATCATCGAGGCGTACGAACGCATCGGCTTCTACGTCTTCGAGCATGTCATCGACGAAGATGAACTCGGGGAACTCGATGCGGACCTGGCTGGCCTGCTCGAACACGCGCCCGCCGGCGAAGGACTCGACATCGATGCCCAGGGTCGTCCGGTCGAAGATTCCGATCGTCAACCGATGTTCTTGTGGGCTCGGCCGCTCTCCGATCCATGGGGCGGCACCACGCTATTGAATGGCCGCCATCCTGTCCGCATGGAGGAACACAAGGCCGCGGCCGAGCTGCCCGAGAAAGCGATCTTCCTCATGCTGGGACTCTTCGGCGCCATGGGTTCCGCCCTTCGCCTTTCCGCACATCCGGCCATGCTCCGCGTTGCGGAGTCGATCAACGGTTCCGACTTCGTTCCGTACAATGATTCGATCTTCCTGAAGGAGCCGGGCGTCGGCGCCGCCATCGCATGGCATCAGGACGGCACGACCCATTGGGAGAGCGAAAACTGGGATCCCGGAATTCACGGTTTCAACTTCATGGCCCAGCTCTGCCGAACCACGCCGGCCAACGGATTATGGGTCGTTCCGGGAAGCCACAAGTCGGGCCACGTCGACATTCCTTCACTCGTGCGCGCCAATGGCGGCTCGACGCGCTTGCCCGATGCGGTGCCCATGCTCTGCGAGCGGGGCGACATCGCGATCTGCAACCGGCAATGTCTACATGCCTCGTTCGCGAACAATTCGCCCGATCGCCGAGTGACGTTCGTCTGGGGCTTCTTCCGTCACGATGCAGTGCTCGATGTCGAAGTGGACATGCCGGCGCCCAGTGCCGATGTTGCGTCGGGCCGGCGCCGCTACACGGCCGAGACGATTCGGGAACGAAACCGGATCGTTCAGGTCGCGATCGACGCGAGGCGACAGCGTCGGGCAGACGAAGTTCCCTACCGGTACGCGCCGTGTGCTGGGGAAGAGGACCGGCATTGGAGCGTCGACGAACGGAAGACTGAACTACGCCATTATGCTGCGGGTACGATCTTCGTCTGAGCCTCGCGGCGCCGCGCCATCACTCGATGCCCATTGATACGCCGTCCTCGAGAACCGGGTCGAGCCGTACCGGCTTGACGTCGGCAAAAAGCAAGAAGCCGCGGATCAGATAGAAGCGCGCGAGGCCGACGCGCTCGATCAACATCTCGCGCATGTGCGCTTTGGCTTCCGGCGTTTCGAGGGCGACCGCTCGATAGGGACGGCGCTCTCCGCCACGATCGAGCTCGACGCTCGGGTTTCTTCGCAGACGGTGGTACCAGCCGCGAAAATGATGGCCCGACTGGACCCAGAGGGTCTCCCCGTTCTCGATGACGATCATCCGACTCTCATAGCGCTGGCCATCCTCGCCGAACGTCACCAGCACAGCTTCGGCGTTGCCCGGTTCGAGGGCCGGCTGAAAAACACCCACGACACCATCGAGAAGTAGCGCCAACACGGCGAGTCCAGCGAGGCCAATCGTGATTCGGATCGCGAGCTTTCGCACGGCCACACCTCGGTACTCAATCTAGAGTGAGAGTAGCTCGCTTGCAGCCCTACGGATCGTGGCTCATTCACTTCTTGAGCCGCGCGGGTCTGGGCACCGGATCGCCTCGAGCCTGCGATTCATACACCAAAGCCCCATCAGGGGTCCGTATCACAGACTGGAACTAGACTCGCCTGCGGTTGCGAGCACGCAGCTAGCACAGACCGGTTCTAGGGGGAGTGTTTCGACTCGCACGTCGCCGAATCCTGCCGCTTCGAGCAACTCTCCTACTTGTTTAGCGGCGCGAATCGAATCCTCATTGGTCGCGTTCTTCCTTCGCGATTGCTGGGTGATGGCGATGACGCCGCCCGCGCGCATGCGTTCGCGTATGGCCCGGAGGACATCGAGGGGCTCGGCGGCGAACTGCAGCGCGTTGACGCCGAAGACTTTATCGAAGGGCAGCTCGAATTCGGGTAATCGATCGAGGGTGCTCTCGAACAAGCTGACACGGCCTTCGCGGATCGCCTTTGCGTTCCGTCGGCTGGCCATGCGCAACATGGTTTCGGAATGGTCGACGCCGACGACACAACCCTCGGTTGCAAGTCGGCTAGCGGCGGCGATGGATACGCCCGGGCCGAAGCCGAGCTCGAGTACACGGTCGGTGGGTTGGATGTCGAGGAGTTCGACGGTCCAGGCGTTTCGTTTCTGATTCGAGCTGCGATTCGCGAGGATGAATCCAGCCAGGTGCCCGAGAACGCCGTGCAGGCGATAAAACTGGCTGAGAAGACTCTTGCGAAGGGATTCGGTGCGCGAGGAGGTTGCGGCTGTCATCACGCGATACCACCGGTTTTCTGGTTTCGGCGGGGCAGGGCGACGAGCGATTCTTCTCGTTCCATCATCAACGTCTCGAGATTCATGATTCATCTCCCGTGAGTTCACCGCGAATCGCTCGCAGCGTCTTTGTCGCCGCAGTGATTCTCGCGTTGGAGACGCTGCTCGGCAGGGATTCAAAATATCGATGCTCCCTGCGTCGCATGCGCTGGACCATCTTCTCGCCCTCTCGTGTCAGCGAGACGAGGGGAGAACGGCGATGGATCGGATTGTCGACGAGGGTCACCAGTGCCTGCTCGAGGAGCGCGTTCACCAGCGTCTGGATCAGCTGTCGACTTACGTGTCGACTGTGGGCGATCGCGGGAACGGTGGAGTCCGAATTGTTCAGCAGGAACTCGAGAACAGCGCGCATGCCGATCGAGATCGGCTCTTCCGCATGCAGCTGCTCGGCGACCTGAGTAACGCGATGGAGGCTGAGCCGCAGTTCGTTGATCAGTTCTTCGAAGACTTTTGGATCCATCATGACAAGTATATTGTCTAAATGACAATAAAGTTGTCAATGGTCGTGATGGCAAATCCCCGTTTTTTTTGACGCGGACGCTGAGCACCCAGGAGAGCTCCTCGGGAACCTTCTTCGAGGAGGATCCCTTCCATGCCGGAGTGCGGCTTTCCAAGAAGGCGACGTTGCCTTCGAGGGCATCCGGATGCCCGATCGTGAGTGTGAAGAGCTTCGTTTCTCTTCCGCCAGTAGGCGCGCTCGATGCACCCGCGCAGATTGAATGCCCGGTAATCGTTAGGCTCTTTGCGTTCGAGTCGTGTGGGATCCCGACGCAGGACGGCCTCCGCCCCCGCTAGCGTCGGCCCCGGGCTTCGCTATATCTCCAGCCGGTTCGCTCGGAGACGAAGTCGAGCGATGCCGCGTCGAATACGTGTGTGTTTCGAATGACTATGCGCATACTAGCTTCAGGCGAATCTCATCAACCGGAACACGAATCTGGAGTAATCGAAGTATGAATCTACTGCCGCTGGCTTCCGAGCCGTTCACGGCGCTCACCGATCGCGACATGCTGCCGTCCGAGCGCCGCGAATTCGTGCGAACTCACCGGACCTGCGTCTTCGGCTATGGACGCCAGGGCGACGGGCCGGCGATGTCGATCGTCTACTACATCCCGACGGATACGGATGAGCTCCTCGTTTCAACGATGCGCGGGCGCGCCAAGGCGAAGGCCGTGAATCGCAGCGAGAAGGTCAGCCTTTGCATCCTCGATGAACGCTGGCCTTTCGCCTATCTCCAGGTCTACTGCGACGCGAGCGTCGACGACGACCCGAAACTCGTCACCGAAGTGATGATGGCCGTCGGGGGACGGATGTCCGGCACGCCGATTCCGGAAGCTGCGCGCGCGGCAGCCGATGCAATGGCGAAGAAGGAAGACCGAGTCGTTCTGCGATGCAAGCCGTATTCGACCTTCGCGCAGCCGCCTCGCCATCTGCATGAGAACGATCAAGCGGCCGAACTCACGCACTGGGTGACAGCGAGCATGGCCTGGGACGCGCAGAACGAGGGACCGAGCTGAAGCCGGGCCGAGCTGATTGCTGACGCGACACGTTGCCTATCAGCATTTAGTAGTCCTCATCGTTTGCGCCAAGCGTGAAGATTGCGTCACGGCGCTTCTTCACTCGAGACTTGGTTGTTCGATGCTGGGTCGCGATACACAGATAGGCTGAGAATATGCGCTGGTGTTCAGTCGAGAAGGCGCTCCAGCTCATAGTAGGCCTCATCGATCGTGGCGATGAGTCGATCGACGTTGCGCGCGCGCGGACTATTGAGCGGAGCGGCTGCCGCCTTCTCGGCCTTGTGTAGCTTGGTCTCCAGGCGTCGCCAGCGTCGCTCGGTATCCGACCACAGATCGTCGGCCTCGTAATCGGCGTCGTATACCTGTCTCCGCATCTCGCCGCGTCTCTGATTCAGCCCGTCGATGACATCCTCGAGTTCGTCGAGCCACTGCCTGTTCGTCCGGTTGATCCCAGCCATCGCTTTCCCTCGTGTGACCGTGCTCTTCGGCTTCTTTCTCATTTCCTTTTAACGCTTTTTGACGGATCGTGCGACAGGATTTTGCAATTGAGTGGGCGCGCCAACCGACCGACTTTCCTTTACTCTGCGGCGGACGCACTGGAGCTCGCCAGAGTCGCCCCGAAGTGAGAACAAAGGACACATCGATGGTCATCTTCGATTCCGCGGAAGTCGCCCGCATCTGCAGGGTCTCCGCGCTGTTGAGCGAGGCGGAGGGGCCTGTCCGGGTGCTGCGCTCGGTGGGATGGCCGATCTCGGTTCGGGAGCGTTTTTTCGCCCGCAATGCCGGACACTTGCCGGAGGTCGAGTACGGGCCCTTCGACCCGGATCCAACCCTGCGCACGCTCGACCGCGCGCGCGAGGGGATCCGCGACTCG
>JAQBEG010000019.1:0-4202 GCA_032123985.1 Deltaproteobacteria bacterium | reverse complement strand
CCGATTCGGGCCCCGGTGACGCCTCTTTTGAAGTGCATCTTGTCTCCACAAGGGACTTAGAGCCTATCCCAAAACCCCTTCGGTCGTGAAGCACGCGCCTTCAGCCCGATCTCAGCGTCGCGAAACCTTGATGTAGCGACGTGGGTCGGTGTCCACTGATACGGGCAGGTTCCGAGACATGCGTCGCTGAAGAACATGGGTGCACGCGAAGCGCCCGTAGCGACTGCGTTCTGGATGAAGGGAATATCCACAGTATCGATCGCAGACCCGGTCACGCTAATGACGACCACGGCGTCCCAACCGCCGACCAGCGATACGGCCATCGTCGACGCGTTCGTCAACTCAGTAGTGTTGATTGTGACGCGAGCGCCCGCGGAAGGTCACGATCGGGTCCGGCACGATGGAAGCAACGGCGCCTCGAGTCCGCGATGATCGAGTCGATGAGGACGGCGATCGTCAGATGTTCGGCGTCGGCGTGCGCGAGCCCTTGCGTGCTGTCGTGCCCGCGCCTCGCCCAGCGAGCCGGTGGAGCGTCAGCGTTTCGGCCAGGCCGTCGGATAGCGTGGCCGCGGCAGCGGAATAGTCCCGTTCGAGGAAGCTGACGACATCCAGAAGCGCGCGCTCGGCGTCGCGAGCGTCCGACTGCGCATAGGCGTCGAGCAGGTTCTCGAGCACGCTCGGCTGGAGCGACGAAGGCAACAGGCCGAGTACCGCCCTGCGCTTCTCGTGCGGCGAGCGCTGAAGAATGGCGCTCGCCCCAAAGTATTCGAGGATGGCTGCCCGGATGACGGGTTGCTCGCCGATGAAGAAGATCTCGGGCGGTGCGGAGCGGCGGTGCTTTGCCACGAGATCGTCAAGGAACTCCGCAACGCTCGCCGGATTCGAAGCGCTTCCGGCACGCACGCACACCATGCGGCGCTGACCGTCGTAGTCGATGCCGACCGCGCCAAGGAAAGACTGGTCCGGAAACTCGACCGTGGAGATCAGTATGCCGGGCTCGAAGTCGTCGCGTGGCTTCCACTGGCTCGCTGACATCCGGCCGGCAAGGCTGGCAACGAAGTCCGCGGCGATCGGCTCGCGCGCGTGTCGGCCGGGCGGGAAGGTTCCAGTGGTAATCGCGGCGGTGACGTCCTCGACCGCGCCGCGGTCGAGCAGGTCGCTGGTCGAAATGACCTTGAACGTAGGGAGATCGATCTCGGTTCCCTTGACGGAACGAACCCGCGGCCGACGCAGCAAAACGCCTTTGCCCGCCAGAACGATCTCACAGGCGCACCAACCCGCGCGAGTTGCTTCCGAGCTCGGGCGTGGCTTCCACCGCTCGCCACACAATCGCTCGACGTCGGCTTCCCACAGCTCGGCGAGAACATCCTTCGCGGAGATCCGGTAGGCGTCGAGCAGGGCGAGCTCGAGTTCGTCAGGTCCACTGCCGAGTCCGAGCGTCGGCGCGAAAGCGAATCTTCCACGTCCACCCTTGCGGTCTGTCGTCTTCGCGGTCATCTCGTCGTTTAAACCCCCTTGGGGTAGTCCGAATAGCAGAAGGTACCGAAACACGCATCGTGGAAACTCCCCACACCGGGGCGAAGAGCATCTGGGACGGTTTATGCAAACGAGATGCCAATCTTTAGCGCTTCGTGCGTACGCGTGAGACGCTCAAATGGGGGATATCGCGCCATTTCGGCACCGAAGGTGCGTGAGGACAACCAATCGATCCTCAATCTGTTTGTTGGTTCAACTGTGCTCAGCTGTTGGGGGGCGGGTTTTTGCACCCATGTATCGGGTTTTTTGTCAAAGATGATAGAAACAATGTTATTGTAATTTCAACTTGTTCGTCAGGACAAACAACAAGGAAGATATGTTGAAGAATACGGGCATGGGCTGCCCGAGGTCCCGACATCGCTAGTTGAACATCGAAAATCTGATTCACCTGCTGGAGACTCTATGTTGCCGTTGCGTTCCCGATCCCCGAAAATTCGTCTTGCGATCATATCACTGGCTCTGCTTGGTTTGAGTCAGCCCGCGCTCGCGAACTACGATGTTCCGACCGGAGCGGAGCCGAGCCCGCTCTTTGGGGCACTCCCATTCACCCAGATGATGTTGAGATTCGAGGAGTTCGGCCTGCGCGATATTCCGACGGCTGCCTGCGTCGGCTGCACCAGCTTGCCGGTTCCCGTCGACTGCAGCACGGGCCCGAGCGCCAGCGACCTCGATACATTCCTCGCACAGGAGATCAATCCACTGCCGCGGCGGATGGCATACGACGAATTGCCGAGCCCCTGGGACACCTGGACCAAAACATGTGTTCCTGCGATGACGAAAACGGTGTTGGAGGGTCGACCGCCGGGTGAGTCCTTCGCACATCAGCGATGGGGAGATTTTCCACCGGAGGTTTACACCAATACGACGACGTCAGGGGCGCGAACCAACGGTGGAGTCCGCAATGTCTGGCAGAAACACACCTATACGCAAGGGGAATTCGGTCCGGGCGGGCTGTACCACAATACCGTCGGACAGCCCGGTTTCGAAGGGACCACCGCCAACATTCAGGTAAAATTCCACCCGCTGATGCCGGTCCAGCATCCTGATTCGCTCTGGACCTGGGACGGCACGTTCCCGCCGAAGCTGATGACGGCCCGCTACGGGGAGAGCTTGCTCTTCCGGCATAACAATGCCCTGCCGATCGACCCGGCTGCGAACAACGGATTCGGTCGTCACACGCTCTCGACCCACGAACACAACGGCCACACTCCGGCAGAGAGCGACGGCTATACGGCCGCATTCTTCTTCCCCGGTCAGTTCTTCGACTACCGCTGGCCGATGATCCTGGCGGGCAACGACTCCATCAACACCGACGCTTCGGATCCGCGCGCGGGCTCGCCCGACGGGGCCGGGGGCGTGAACCGGATTCCTGGCGACTGGCGTGAAACGATGAGCACGCACTGGTTTCACGATCATATGCTCGATTTCACTGCGCAGAATGTCTACAAGGGCTCCGCAGCGATGATGAACTACTACAGCGCTATCGATCGCGGCAATGAAGGCCTCGCCTGCAACTACGCGGACCCGGCCAACGTGAACCTGTGCATGCCGAGTGGCACCGCGCTCGACTGGGGCAACCGCGACTACGACGTGAACCTGCTGATCGCGGGCAAGGCGTGGGACGCACAAGGCCAGCTCTTCTTCAATATCTTCAATCTCGATGGTTTCGTCGGCGACCGCATGCTGGTCAACTGGCTCTACAAGCCGTACATGGAGGTGCGCGCCCGTCGCTACCGGTTCCGAATGCTCAATGGATCGGTCTCCCGGTACATCAAGATCGCCGTGGTGGACGAATCCGGCGCCCGAGTCCCGTATCACCTCGTCGCGAACGACGGGAATATCATGGAGCACGCGATCCCGTTCCCGAACGCCGAATCGCAGGATCTTCCCGGCCAGGGGATTGCCGAACGGTATGACATCGTGATCGACTTCGCGCAGTTCGAGCCCGGTCAAAAGCTCTATTTGGTGAACCTACTAGAACACCAGGATGGGAGAGGGCCGGAGGACGCCGCGGTTCCGCTCGCCGAGGTGCTGGACGGTTCGTACTTCGACGGTCCGGAAGGCGAGGGCAAATTCGATCCAGTAATCGGCAAGTTCCTCGAATTCCGTGTCGTCGCGTACGAGGGCACCGATCTCTCGATGGACCCGCACGACTACGAGCCCGGCAAGAAGAAGATGATTCCGCTCCCGGGCTTTAAGGCCGCCGAACTCGCCAACGCTCGGCATCGAACCTTCGAGTTCGGCCGCAGCAGCGGCACGGACACCTCGCCCTGGACCGTCAAGACCGATGGCGGCCAGGGATTAGGAATGGATCCCAGCCGTCTTTCTGCCGCCCCGGACGAGGGCGACGTCGAGATCTGGCATCTCTCCACCGGCGGCGGCTGGAGTCATCCGATCCACGTCCACTTCGAGGAGGGGCAGATCCTCTCGAGGGATGGCGCACCGCCTCCGATCTGGGAGCGTTGGGCGCGCAAGGACGTGTATCGCATCGGCAGCGAGGTCGACTCGTCTCGCGAGGTCACGTTTGCAATTCGCTTCCGTGAGTTTGTGGGCACCTACATGGAGCACTGCCACAACACCCAGCACGAGGACCACGCCATGCTCATTCGCTGGGACTCGGAGCACGCCGGACAGCTCGAGTTCATGCCCGCGCCCATTCCGACCTG
>JAQBEG010000018.1:0-3084 GCA_032123985.1 Deltaproteobacteria bacterium | reverse complement strand
GACCTCAGGCGTGAATTGGTGGAAGCTGCTCCGACCATGGGCAGGCCGCCTCAAGCTGAGACGCCGAACGCACGAGCACATCCTCATGGCCGTACGCGCCGACGAGCTGGATCCCGATCGGCAGACCCTCGTCGCTTCGATGGAGCAGCTGTGAGGTCACGGGCTGCCCGGTCGCATTGAAGGGCATCGTGAACGCGGTGGGGAGTAAGCATCATCGGGTCATGGCGTCTGCGAACAGCGACATAGGCCCCCGAGAACAGGAAGAACTGTTATCTCACACAGAAACGTTGGGGAGTGCTTTCAGGATTGCCACCGAACGGCGTCGGGCCAGACCAGCGATCGCAATATCGAATCACGCCTTTCCACGAAATTTTCCAGTAACAGTCCGACCCAGGCCGCGAGCGAGGGGGCGGGAACCGGCGCCCGAGACATCGCAGAGAACTCGCCACCGCGGCGAACACAGCCTAACGGCCGTTCCTATCGCGTCACGTACCAGATCGGTGACGTCCAGGCGCGTTCCTGGATCGTTCGCGGAAGCTGGTCGCTCGTACATCCATCCGGCCGGTCCGCTTCGGGCAGTGAGAGACAGAGTCGCGCCGACCAACGACAGCTCGGATTCTCGACGATGCGCGCGTAATAGACAGCGTCCTGATCCGCATCGAAATTCGGATCCTGCCAGACACCGCAGAGCGACGACGCCCCCAGCCCACGCGGCTGGCAGGTCGCCGGATCGACATCGGCGCCGTTCTCGGCGTCGCCGGCAATGTCGTGGACTTCCTGATGAAATTGTCCATCGTCATCGACCCATCCCTTGATGACCTGGAGACGCTGCAGAAGCCCGCCCGGTTGCTTGGGCATTCCGGGATCCGCGAGCGCGGAGACCGCGAACGAAGGTGAACCAGCCGCATCCGTCGGTCGTGGCGGAAGCTCGCTGCCCATCGGCACACCGCTTGCGTAGCCCGCCTCCGCAAACTCGGCCTCTTCGCAGATCTCGGGCGACATCGCCCAGCCCGCAAAGAAGCGCGGCACGATCCGCGGCCCACTCGTCGCAAAGCTCTCGCGCCGCTTCAACGCGTCGAAGATCGAGTCGCGCGAATTCTCTTCCGCCCAGACGCCGGCGAGTCCGCCCGGATTCCAGAATGCGCCGCCCCGAGTCGCTTCACCGATCGTCAGGAGCGTCTCGTCGGTCATCCCGAATTTGTAGGGCACGCCGCTTTCCGCGACCGCGCCCGGCGTCGACATGTGATTGTCCGTGCTGCCAATGAACCCGAAGGCATAGGGGTTGACGCCGATCTTCGATTTCTCCCGCATCCCGGAAAGCAGCGCATAGCGCACGAAATCCGTTCTCGACGAACAGCCCATGGATTTTTGCGCGCCCCAGCCTGCCCCCTCTTCACAGTCCTCGAAGACCTGGCGACCCATGTCGCGAACCTTCTCGAAGTTACACAGCTCGTCGGGAGCCCCGATCACCTGATACATCCCATTACGGCACTCGCTCTCGCCCTTGATCTGCATCATCTCGACGATCGGCTCGAGTCGCGCACGCAGCATCGCTTCCTTGCGCTGTTGCTCCGGAGGGAGGTCCGCATATTCGACCGCGAACATCTGGCCATTCGAGAGATTCGGATTGTGGGGGATCGCGATCGCTTCGCAGCCGGTGTCCGTGTCGTTGCAAAGGTCGACGAGTTGATGGCGAAGATCGATCTCACGAGGCGTTTCGAGGGACGAGATGGGGAGTTCGGGGCCGATCTCGTTGCGCAGGATGACGTTTCGATGGACCTTGGTCGAATAGGGAGAGTGGCTGTATTCCCAGGCGTGGAAGGTCGTGAACGAACAGGCTTCGGAGCGGTCGTAGGACGCCTCGGTCGCTTTCTGATTCGCGCGCCAGACCTTCGACAGTTCGGCGCGACAGATCCCGTCGTCTTCGCCACAGACATCATCCCGCCTCCCGCCGAGCCCGATCAGACCTCCGATTCGCGCGCGGAAGCCTTTCAAGCCAAGCAGCTTCGCAAGCGTCGACTGCTGTTCGCCGCGATAGATCTTGCAGCCATCGGTGTCGTAGCTGACGGAGCCTGGCGTCGTGCAGAGGGAGACCTCGCCCATCCATTCGGCGTGGTCCGTGACGGCGGCGAAGTCGAGCGGGCGATCGATCTGGGCCATGCGCATTCCGACCGCAGGATCGCCGCTAAAGACCTCGATCGCCTTGCCTCTTGCAAAGTGATAGGCGTCGTTCGGCGTGGTTCGGGTCCCAAGGCTATTGGCGTCCATCGAAACGCCGGTGTGGATATGGAGATCGCCGAAGAGGGGTTGGCGGGTCGCGACGCGGTTCAGGCAGGCGGCCCGAGGGAGGATCTCGGCCTTCTCCGCGGCGGCCGGCGGCGGCGACCAGGGGTCGCTCGTGGGCTCGAAACCTTGGAAGTCACAGGCCAGGCCAAGTGCCGCGCAGAGCGCAGCGAGAAGCGCTGTATTTCTCATTTTCTCGGGATCCTCTTTGGTTTGGCTTGGGTCAAGGATACGAGTCTACAGCTGATTCGGGCGGGCAACGCATGGGCCGACGGATCGCGCCAGACGGTCGAGAGCATCGCAAGCGGGCCAATGAGGTGCCCAACGGCACCCTCACACTCGATGGCTCGATGTCTGCGAACGGCGGCGCTCGCGATCGTCGCAAGTCCCTAGTCGCAGGTCGGGGCGTATAGTGCCGCAGTACAGCGCCCACTGCTCCAAATTTCAGTTTCAATCATTTGGGCGGATTGGATATACGCTTCTGCGTGTAGCTATGCATCAAATTGAAAGCCTACGTACAGCCACACAGCGATTGTCGACTCTAACAAACCGGCACACCAGTCCCAGTCGTCGATCTCGGTTAGCTCAATCGATGATTCCACTGGTGCCGCCATCGTCGCCAGCGCTCTCCGATTCGCTCCCTGGAGCACGTCTGTCGTTGGCGGGACTCGGCCTGTCGGGAGCGACCTCGGTTTCAGAGTCGTTCAAGATTCCGCGATCTGGCGCGCCTAGCATCGGAAATTCGCGTTCCAATTCCAGGACAATATCTTTCCGGGTAGGCTACTAGATGAAAGAGCGCCC
>JAQBEG010000017.1:0-2809 GCA_032123985.1 Deltaproteobacteria bacterium | reverse complement strand
GCGGACCGCTTCGTCGAGTTTCAGCATGCGAACGAACATCGTCGGGACCCATTGGCTCTGCGTGACCCGATACGTTTCGATTGCGCGCAATGCGTCCTCCGCATCGAATCGTTCCATCACGACGATGGTCGCGCCGATCCGCAAGTACTGAGTGCAGAACCGCAGCGGCGCGCTGTGGTAGAGCGGGGCGGGCGAGAGGTACACGCTCTCGTTCGAGCCGCCGAAGAGCAGTCGAACCATGGCGGTCAGTCCATCGCCCGTGCCGAGCGGCTCCCCGGTCAACCGCGGTTTCACGCCCTTCGGTCGTCCGGTCGTCCCGGACGAATAGAGCATGGGCAATCCCTCGACGCGGTCCGAAAGCGGTTCTGCGGACTCCGCGGCGATCGCGTCTTCGTAGCGGTCGAACCCGGGGAGATCTCCGCCCACGCTCAGACGGATTTCGAGTTTCGCTAGGACCTCGTCGAGGCCCGTCAGCGAGTCAGCCATATAAGGACTGGCGATAAGGGCGCGACTCCCGCTGTCCTCGATCACGTAGCCGAGTTCTTCGGCCGTCAGTCGCGAGCTGATGGCGGTGTAGTAGAGGCCGGCGTAATGGGCGCCCCAGAGGATCGCGAAATATTCCGGCCGGTTCTCCATGCAGAAGGCGATGTGGTCGCCGGGCTTGAAGCCAGCGCGATGAAAGAGTTGGGCGAGCCGATTGGCCGCGTCGTCGAGCTCGGCGTAGCTCACGGTCGCGCCGGATTCCGCCATGATGATGGCGGGCTTGTCGGGCGTTCGTGCGGCCCAGGCGCCGGGATAGAAGTCGAGGTCTGTGGTCACGGGGGGTCTCCTTGATTACCGAATCGAATAGCAGATCACCCGATCGGCGCCCAATGCCGCCGGTCGCGCGTCGAGCACGTGCGCCGCCCTTTCAATGTCACGCAGGCCGACGTTTCTGAGTGTTTGCGCGAAGTTTTCTACCTCGCGCGGAATCGATCTTCCGCGTTCTTCGATCTGGGGCCGCATTCGCAGCGCGCTCGATCAGAATCGTTCTCCGCCAAAATTCTTCCCACAATAATTCGTCGAAAGCGGGTATAAGGATTGCAGCCGAACGCTGATGATCGAGGACAAACGATCCGGCGAAGTTCGTCGATTCATCGTTCTCTGTTGTTTGCACTTTGACAGACTCGCGATTTCCCGATCGCGTCCATAAACGAAAGGACGTTTCCCCGCATGGCCCAGGCTCACCCGTTCTTCTATGCCTCTCCCCGTCGCGACTACAATCGACTGATCAACCTTGCTGCTCCGCGAGATTCCGAGGCGAACGCCCAGCTTCGCATCGCTCTCCACGAACTGGGATACGACTTCGGCGAATCCTTCTTGAATTTCCCACCGAATCAGTGCGGTTTTGATTTGTTGCCGGACGAATTACTGACTCAGGTCGAGCTTCCCTTCGTCCGTCGAGGCGATGTCTTCGTGAAGACGACGCGCCCGCCGCTGTCGGATGCCCTTCACGGGGACCAGAAAAAGGTCGAGCCCAGCAACACGAATGTAGAGCGCGCAATTTTTTTGCACTACTGGCGTTACTTCCGAGTTTGTTCACGGTCGTATGTCGAACTCACGAAGGAGGCGGCGAGCTTTCTGCCCGTGGGAAAGAGGAACCGGGCAGCGATGACCTTCTATCAGCAGAACTCGAGCTACATGCATTTGCAGGCGCTCGACGGGAAGCGGTCGCCGCGCTCTCCGCACGGGCTTCGTACCGCAGCGTTCGTGTTGCGGGTCAAGGAAATCTGGCCTGGCGGTCCGGGCCTCTGCGCCGCCTGGGGCCTGAACGCGCTCTCTACGCTCGCCTGGTGCAGCTTGCTTCGGTACCGCTGTCCGTGGATGCTCGAGAATCCTGGCCTCACGATGGTCGAACTTCATCCGAGCGAGTCGCCGATGCGGCCGAGTACGTACGAATGGACGCGCGATTGGGGAATGACACCTGTTTTCGACACGGATGGAGAGCTGCCGCCGCGAGTCGGGGAGCGCGACCCGATGACCTCCTTCCAGCAATGATCGAAAAAAGTTTCGGGCCAGGATCGAGGTGTCCATGAATTGAGCGAGATTGATGTTCCACCGAGCGGAGCGGCCGAAGCCGATCTGCTCTCACCGAGGAACATCGAACATGACGGCCAAGAATTCGAAGAAGACCGCCAGCCAGGAATCGTCCGGCGACGACTGGAATTTCATTGAACAGGTTCTGGCGAGCCCCTGCGCCCATACCGTTTATCTATGGGGTCCTCCCGGAACGGGGAAGACATTCACCGCCTGTCGCGCGGGTTTGGACGATCGCGATGTCTTCTCGATCTCCCTCACTCCAGAATCGCCGGCTTCCGAGCTGCGAGGTTTCTGGATGCCCAAGGGCGATCGATTCGTCTGGCAGGACGGCCCGTTCATCGACGCGATGCGAAAGGGAGCGCGAGTCGTCATCAACGAAATCGCCCACGCCTCCCACGACGTGCTCGCGATCCTTCACCCGATTCTCGAGTCGCGAAAGACCGCACAGCTGACGCTGCCGAATCTCGAGACCGTTTCGCCGGCCGAGGGTTTTCAGGTCATTTGCACCGACAACCTGCCAATCGATCAACTGCCCGAAGCATTGCGGGACCGCTTTACGAGCGTACTCCGTGTAGACCGTCCCCATCCCGCCGCACTCGCCTCGCTCTCCGAAGACCTTCGGGAAGCAGCGCTGCGCACCTTCGATCTCGAAAGCGAACGTGCAGTGAGCGTTCGCGGCTGGCTGTCGGTACAGGCGTTCGAGAAGGTCCTGGGGCGTCAGAACGCTTGC
>JAQBEG010000016.1:0-3829 GCA_032123985.1 Deltaproteobacteria bacterium | reverse complement strand
GGCAGTCCCGTACAAGGAAATCGAAGCGGTGGCCGTCGCTGAAGTGTCGGGGCTCGCCGAGCATCGCGTCGTGCTCATCGATCTCGTCCGCCAGCTGAGAACGTCCACAGAGGGATCGGAGCCACTCGACGTCGCGCGCATCCGCTCCGACTCGTTCGACCCCGCAGCGCTGATCAAAGGGCCCTGCCTACCCGGCGACGAACTCTCCGCTTTCCTGGGCGAGTTGCTCGAACGCGCCCAGGCCACGAGCCTACCCAGCCTCGAAAGCGCATTGGGGGTGCAGTTCGCACGCTACGACACCCTCGCCGAGTACGAGCGGGAAGTACTGAGCGTCGCCTAACCTCTCGCCGTTAATTGAGCAGCGATCGGGCGACTAGGATCGCCTCCGACGATTCGATACGGCAAGTCCCGCCAGTCCGAGAGCCATCAAGACGGCGGTCGTTGGCTCGGGAACTACCGGGTTCACCGGGCCGTGATTGAGGTAACCCCATCGGTAGTGACTCTTCGTGAAGCTGCCCGATCGATGATGCATTCCCCACCAATGCTTGTTGTCGTAGTTGCCAACGTAGTCGCCAAGGTGGTCGTCAACCTGGTCGTCGGATCGCTCGACGTATTCTCGGAACAACGAGAAGATCGGCTTCAACCAATCGAATTTGAAGTCATCGCTCCATTTGGATTTCAATGAAATTACGAAGGAGCGAGTGGTTTGGTCCGCGTAACCTGTGTATTGCCCGGCGTCGCTTTCGCCCCCATTTCCAGTTGTGCTCGCTGAAACGGGCGCAAGCATGGCGAGAAGAAGAGCAAAGGAGAGAAGAGCCGGAACGCGACGGAACGACGTGAGCTTGCGCAGCATCGAGGAATCTCCACAGCAGACAGCAGACAGCAGACATACAAATCAGGAACAGCCACAATTTTCGGTTCCGCATGCATGTGGTGGGCGTGCTCCGGATGTGGCATGAAAATTTCGCATAGCAGCGCAATCAGAGGCCGCTGCGGGTGCAATCAACGCCGCATATACGAGTCTCAACAGAGGTTTGCGTCAGAACGGATCAGTAGGTTTCTGACGACGACATTCCGGACGGCTCCGGACGGGACGCAACGCTCGCCTACCGCGTCATCTCATAAAGGGCGTCCTCGAGTTCTCATGCATATGCCGTAGGGGATGCCGGTCCCCCGGATCGATTCGGACTGGCGCCGCGTGCGACGCATGCGATGGGCCCAACGCATAATTTGAAATGAAGACCCGGTGACCCCTCTGGGGAATCGCGTTGCTTCGGATTCGGTTTACGCAGCCGTCTCTCGCACCTGATCGAGATCATCAAGAATTTTCAGCTCTTGCACATTTTCGTCGCCACATCCCCGCACCCATCACCACGTATAGATCGAATTGATGCGCCGGAATCGCATTCCGGACGGCACCTCGTGATCTGCGTTTCGGGTCTGCGTGAACCGCGGATGGAGATGTCGGATTTATGTACGCCCGTGCCGCATCTGCAGCCTTTGCGTCCATCGCTCTTTGCTCCGCCATCGTCGCCGCGTCGCCGCGTCGCCCGTGGCCGCGACGCCAGTCGACTCCAGAGCCACGTACCACGTCCTAGACCATCCGGATGGCCAACTCGCCACGCCGTTCTACGCACTTCTCGCCGATTCCCAGGACTGGCTCTTCACGGTCGGCAATCCTGTTCCCGAGCCGAGCACCGCGTTGTTGATCGCTGCAGGCCCTGGCAGTGCTTGCGCACCGCGGCCGCAGCAGAAAAGAAGACTAAGCGCAGATTTCTTTGCGATTTTTCCAATTACAGCACCACTTCAATCCGGACCAACAATAACTGGAATCCGGAATCCCCATGCTGTGGAATGCTGTCTGTGATCAACGTTTGGCCGGCCAGATCATCGCGCTTCTGGCGCTCGGCTGGATCTCAATAACGCCAGCGACTGCTTCCGCGTTGAGTTTCACGCTCAATACGGAACTAGAGACGGGGGCCATGGGGCCATTTACGTCCATCGATCTCACCGAAAATGCGGGAACTCTCGCATTCGTCATCACTCTCGATCTGGACGAACTTGGCCCTTCCGCCGATCTACACGAGTTCTATTTCAATCTTACGGGTAACGTCACTGGACTCGGCATCAGCGATACGAACTCGCCCAACTCCCCCTATGCCCTGTTTGCCAGTCCCACGATTGCGGGTGGCGCCGGGAGTTCCTTCGATTGGGGCGTGAGCTTCGGCAACGGTGGAGGCCCGCCCGGAAACGGTCGGCTTCAAATCGCCGAGTTCACTCTGTCGGCGAATGAAGATCTGACCATTGAGCAGTTGATCGAGTCATCGTTCGCATCGGGCGGCAACATCGAAATCGACATGGCCGCCCACGTCCAGGGCACCAGTCTTCTTACCGGCGCTTCATCTGAAACGATCGGCGGCGTCGTCCCGATCCCCGAACCCTCAACGGGATTGCTGTTCGTCGCGGGTCTCATCGGCCTGGCAGCCCGGCGCCGCTACAGCACGTGAGGCCCCCGAACATCTTGCGCCGCCAATGAAATGGGAATGGTAGCGGTGAGTGGACTTGAACCACCGACCTACGGCTTATGAAGCCGCCGCTCTAACCGACTGAGCTACACCGCCCCAATTCTCGGAGCCCCAATTGCTGGGCGCGGATCTTAGCGTAGCTACTCGATGACCCCCCCTTCGATATCCGTTTCCTCGATGACCTCACCGCCTATATCCGTTTCGAGGAGTTCCGCGACCGCTGCTTCGAGCGCTGCGACTCGATCGATCAATTCCTGGATGCCCGGCCCGGCTGGCGACGCCAACCCGGCGGCCGCGGGAGCCGCGGGAGCCGCGATCTCGCCACGCGCGAAGCGGCTCACTTTGCCCGCGAGTTCGTCGAGATCTGGGATGATTTCTCCGATGCTGCCGGAGTGGACGAAGATCTCGCGAAGCGGTGCTCGCGACTTGCTCTTGTCTGTCGGCGAGCATTGGACATCGAGACTCGCACCCTGGCCGAAGCGTGTGAACGAGCCATAGAGAACGAAGTCTGCGCCCGCGGCTCTGCCGAGCTTCAGGGCCTCTTCAAGATCGGTGGTGCCCGCATCGAGACCCTCTTCGCGAATGAGCTCGATACCGCCTATTCGGGAAAATCGGGCAGTCAACATATCCGAGAGGCCATTGCGTAAATACTCCGGATCCTCGGAGCTATGCACCACGATCGGCAGCAGCAACAGCTTCGGTTCGCCGCCATTGCTATCGGCCGCTATCCCCTGGCCGGCTGCGGCACACAGGATGGCGAACCCGCAGACCAGGGCTCGAAGCGCTGGGGCATAGGTGCGAACGAACTCGAATGACATTGCCGATATCCCCTCGCCCGCATGAACGCAGGGCCGCGGGATATTCTGGGATCCAACTCCGAGCGTCAAGCTCTGGGCGAATCGACCTCGGTCGCCGGGGGCTTACTCGGCAACCTGACGTGAAAGGTCGCGCCCTCGCCGGGCGTGCTCTCGACTTCGATCGAGCCGCCGTGGTCGGCCACGATCTGATGGGAGATCATCAGGCCCAGTCCGGTTCCCTTGTCGGGATCCTTTGTCGTGAAAAAGGGGTCGAAGATCCGCTCGAGATTCTCCTCCGAGATGCCCTCGCCGGCGTCCTGGAAACGGATTCGAACGCCGATCGGCTCGGCCACCGGACCATCCGAGTCGATCGAGACCACGATCGAACCGCCGGATTGACTGGCGTGAATCGCATTCAATGAGAGATTCAGCATGACCTGATGGATCTGGTCTCGGACGGCCTCGATTTGCGGCGCCGATTCTGCGATGTCGAGTCGTACCGTGACC
>JAQBEG010000015.1:0-3315 GCA_032123985.1 Deltaproteobacteria bacterium | reverse complement strand
GGTGAGGCGATCGCACCTTGAAGCGCGCTGCTCATCGTACTGAGCAGGATCGCCGAATAGTCGACGCCCGCACCGTCGCGATCGACTGCGATCGGTACCGAGAGTGGGATATCGCCGGACGGATCTCGCAGCAAGGCGAGGACGAGATCAATCGGCATCCCGAACTGCGAAGTGAACTGCTTGTCGTCCTCTGGTGAGACGTCGAGATCGTGAAAGAGGAGCTTGTTCTTCGTCTTGTATCCCGTCGCGCTGGCGACGATGTGGGAATCGAGCGAAGCCGCTCCGGACGTGATTCCCCAACCCGCCCCGCGTGCGAGCGAGTCGTACGAAACGAGATCGAGTTGCTCGAGCGAAAGATCGAGATCCCCCCATCCACCGGGCAGGGCGCCGCGAAGAGTAAAGGAACCGGCCGATTGGATCAGGCCGTCGACCGAAACCTGTTTTGCACCCGCTGTCGGCGTCGCGGTCAATTCACTCACGGAGACGCTCAGCTTGTGAATCTTCGTTTCATGCGTGGGCTTCACGCTGCGATCCACATAACGCAGTGTCCCGTCGGTCAATTTCAGTTGACCAATCGCAATGGTCGGCGTACTTGCGTGTTCCACCGCGGGCTCATCGCTGCTCTCGACCGCTGTACCGCCCTCAGACGCCGAGCCCCCTTCCAGGGCCGCGAGGAGTTCATCGAGCGCATCGGGTGGATTCGTATACACGATCAGCGGAGAGGAGAGGATCAATCGGGACAGCTCGAAGCGACTAGAGAGATCCGCGGTTGGCGTGAGAGGGACGAAGACTTCGCGGATTTCGATCTCCAGCGCATCCCACTCGAGGGCGAGTTCGCCGGTTTCGGGATGCTTGAAGGCCAGGTTGGAGACCGCCGTCGAGCCCCTTGCGATAAGCCTCGCCGGTCCATCGTCCGGGGCGGATTGAAAGTCGATCTGGATGTCGCCATCGGCCTGACAGGAGGCCAGCCACGGAACCAGTTTCGGATATGCAAGGAGCAGGAAAGGTGGAACGGCGAGATTCTGCCACTCTAGTTGGCCGACGAACGAGGTTGGATTCAGGCCAAGCCGACCTCTGATCCCGATGGTTGCATCATCGATCTCGAGACCGAGATCGATCGGGAAGGTCTCTCCGGGATCCGTCCCGGCCTCCGTCACCTCGAGTCGCAGCGCCACCTCGACCGGGCCCTCCTGCGTCCGCACCGTAAAAGCGGCGCGTTCGATCTTCAGATGGTTCGTCCGGATCGAAAGCATTCCGGTCGCCGGTGTTTCGGGCACTTTCGGGGTCGGCACCTGCGCTTCGGGTTCGGGTTTGGCCTGGAGCCGTTCGAGGAGCCATTCACGCTGGACAAAGATCTCGGGACGTTCGAGGTCGAGTCCGTTGAGACCGATTCCATGGCTCCCGACAAACAACCCATCGAAGCCCAATTGCTCAGCCGCCAGGCGGACGACCTCTTCTTGCGTCTCTTGCATTCGGAGCGCGATGTCTGGCTGATTCAATTCGAATCGGTCGAGCATGAACTCCCAGGCTGGACCGGCCGAGGCGTCCGCCTCCGGATCTCCATCGTTCGCGGTTTCGACCGGTGCGTCGGATTCGGCGGCGTCGGTTCCGTCCTCATCCCCAATATGCGGAAGCTCGAGGCTCCCGTCCGAGTTTTCGACCATCGCGATCACAGGATGGAGGAGTTCCAGATCCGTAATGTGAAGCCGGCGGGAAAGGAGGTCCGTCCACTCGAACGAAACGTGGAGCCGATCCAGGGAGAGGAGCGGCGGTGGGCCCGCGGTATCGACGGATGCCAGCGAGGCTTCGCCAGCTGCTTCGGCAGGCGGGAAGTCGACGACCAGATTCTCGAGGGTGATCTCACCAATGATCAGCCCGAGATCGACGTTCCCGATCGTCGCGTAAAGGTTCTGGCTGGCAGCAATCCTCGGAACCGCCCATTCGACCGCATAGGGCAGGGCGATTCGAACGAGAAGAAGAACAGCAATGCTCGCTCCGACGATGATTCGCAGTCGTGCGCGCGATCCCGACGGGGGGTCGCTCGGACCTCCGACGTCGGATACTGATCCGAGATCGCTTGCAGAAGATTGATCGGGAGAAGACAGGGGAAGCGCCTCGGGTTAGATTTGGACGCGCGAGTCTAGTACGTCTTGGGTCTCAGTAGAAGGCGGTTAGTCGAGCCACTTCTCGAATTTTCCGATTCGAATTCAACCGACCTCTATGTAGGGGGCATCGCTCGAAAACGCGAAAGCGCGGAGGCGTAGAGCGACGCATGGCGTCTGCTAGCTTGCCGCCGGCAAAGCTAACAGCCCGTTGAAAAAGTCTTCTCAATCAGATGACACTCTATGGTGTCAATTCTAGAGTCTCCCAACCGCGAGAGCGGCCGGAAGCCGTGCTCTGATGCTCGACCTCGATCGTGCGACCCACATCGAAGGTCACCCGATCGAAGCGGGTCGAGCACTTCTGCAGTCACTCCAGGATCACGCCGAGAAGAATGCGCCTCGCTGCCAACACGATTGGCACGCCCATGACGTTCTCGTCTGGGACAACGCGTCGGTGCAACACAAAGCGGGGGGCAATTTCCGTATCGGCGAACCGCGCCGATTCTGGCGTTATATGGTCGAGGGCGAACGACCGATCTAGAAAATCTCGATGGGCGGGAGCGCTTCGGCGATCTCGCCTCGGCTCAGAATCGAAACGTCATGCCCAGGTTGAAGCCGAGGGCATAATGTGGCGAAGACTTCCCGACGATCCGACCCGAACGATTCGTCGGCTCCGTATCGACGTGGGAGTCGCCGGTATCGTATTCGTTGAACATGCAGTTGAACTCAAACCAGTCGAGCGGGCGATACTTCGCGACGACCCCGATGACATAGATGCGATCGATTGGGAGCGAGTCAGGCGCGACTTCCTCCGAGCATCCACAAGATCACTCTGTCCATGATCCGCTTCGGTACGAGCAACACAAGCCTCTGCTTGAGGTCGTTGTTGATCCGGTACATCAGTCTTTTCTTCGGGTCTGTCGCGGCGCGATAGACGACCTCGGCCACCTCCTCCGGCTCGGAGACCTTCGTCGGCATGCCCCGAGCGACCATCTCCCGCAGCTTCCCGAAGTAGGGCTCGAAGCGGCTGTTCTCAGCTTTGACTTCGATGCTCTTCGCGCCCTCGATCAAATCGGTGCGAATAGCACCGGGCCGAATGATTGCTACGTGCACACCGAAGAATTGCAGCTCGCGGCGCATCACGTCCGAGAGGCACTCGAGTGCCATCTTGGTGGATTGGTAGGCTTGAAAGGGCGGCCGGAAGGGAGAGGAC
>JAQBEG010000014.1:0-3652 GCA_032123985.1 Deltaproteobacteria bacterium | reverse complement strand
GGATTTCCTCTTCGAGCCTCTTGAGAATATCGATGACTCGCTCCGGACTGCCATGAATGATGACGTCGTCCATGTAGTGGTCGACGGGCTCCGGAGTCTGGTCGTCCGAACGAAAACTGGCCAGCGCCTGTTTGGGGATATAGCCCGAGGTCCATTTCGCCCCGCGCTCGGCGATTGCGGCCGCTTTGGCGTCGGTTTCCGCGATCGCGACGAGTCGTGCGGCTGGAATGTCGCGTGGTCCGAGATCGTGCCCCGCCTCTTCGAGTCCGTTTCGGTAATGGCCCAGCTTCTTCGCGATCTCTGAGTGTGCGGAATGCGGATCCATCAGAATCGAATAGCCACGGCTGGCCGCCCATTCGACGGCGCCCATCGAACTCGCGGCGACCCAGGCGGGTGGGTGGGGACGCTGGAATGGCTTCGGAAGAACTTCGACATCCTTGTAACTGTGAAATTCACCTTCGAATGTGAGACGTTCGTTCGACCACGCCGCTAAGACGATCTCGACCGCCTCACGGAAACGCGCAGTGCTCTCGTCGGGAGAAATCCCGAAGACGGAAAATTCGACCGGATCAAAGCCGCGCCCGGCACCCCAGTTGATGCGTCCGCCCGAAAGCACGTCGAGCAACGCGACTTCCTCCGCAATTCGCAGCGGGTGATAGAAAGCGGCGAGGGTGACGGCGGTTCCGATTCGGAGACGTTCGGTTCGGGAGGCCACGTGCATGGCCATCAAATGCACTGACGGACAAACGCTGTAACCGCTGAAATGATGTTCGGCAAGCCAGACGGCGTCGTAGCCCGTCTGATCCATGACGTCGATCCGGTCGAGCGCGCGCGTGTAGACATCCTCGAGTGGAATGCTGCGATCTCGCCATCCAAAGAATTGAAGCACACCGACTTTCACAACATGAACCTCCCCAAGGATTCTAGCGGCTTGGTAGAGAACGCAGGCTCGAAAGCAACCCGTCGAAGCGAGCTGGGACGATTATTCCGACTACGTTCGTTATCGAGATCTCTTTCGAGGCGCTCATCGTTCAGCACAGAAGAAGTATTGGCCGAGCGAAAAATGAAAGGAGCGACTCACGCGAAGTGCTTCTTGATCGTCCGCCCAGGCTCTAGCCTCTTCTTTCGTGACTCCTCGCCGTCCTGGGGCGAAGCTGCCGATCCCGCCGACGAGCATCGCCGAATAGCCGGTCCGGTCATCCGAACGCTCGAGGATCGTGTGGCGTTCCAGCCGAGTCACGCGTAGCCCCGCGTCCTCGAGCTGTCGACCGAGCGTACGCGGAAGGGCGGGATGGGCGAGATGCTCTTCCCAGGCCGACAGCATGCGGTCCATCCGATCGTCGTCACTCGAATGCCAGGCCACCGACCGCCAATCCGTCGCGAGCAGTACGACCCGCCCGCCCGGACGGAGCACCCGGACGATTTCCGCCAGGGCGCGCTCTGTCTCGGCGACGTATTCGAGAACCTGTGTCGAGACCACGAGGTCGAAACGCGCGTCATGACCACCAAGGTCGACCGCGTCCCCCGCCTCGATCCGCGCCTGCGACAAGGCCTCACATCGTCGACTGGCGAGCGTGAGCATTGCGTCGCTTTGATCGATTCCGACGACCGAGCCGTTCTCGCCTACGCCCGCCGCGAGGTCCGCTGTCAAGAAACCGGGCCGGCAGCCCACATCGAGTGCACTCTCGTCGAGCAAGGGCTTCGCGAGTTCGAGCGCGTGGGCTCGGCGGTGCACCATCGCGGGTCGGGTGTACTGCGCTTCGAGTCGCGCGGACAGTTCAGGGTCGAAGGCCATTCCGGTGCTCATTAAGTCTCCTGTGTTTGGGTCTACGCGGAGGATCTCGCTTGAGAGGCACTGCAAAGCATACGCGACCCGCCGAAAAGCTGACCGGCTATCGAATCATTTGTGGGCAAGGCTCGATCGGGGTCTGCGTTAGTATCTCGGCAACGGCTCATCGAGCCTCGAATTCCAGGAAGTCGAAATGGACGCCGAGCTTCCAAAGAGTCTCGTCGAGGCGATGGCCACGGAGCCGGTTTGGCTGCGTAGCTGGATCAATGTTCTGGTCGCCGTCAATCTAGCGGCGGTGTTATTCGTTGTCGGCCGCGAATCTGGACGATGGCGGGTTCGCCGAGAGCCGATTGCGATCCTCGCCGGCTTCATCGCTGCTGCAGTGTTGATGGATTGGCTTTACGGGACCGTTGGCTATGTGCGCCTTCTGGGCGTGGCTCATCTCGTTTGTTGGGGGCCAGTCTGGTATTGGATTCTGTCGCGGCGGAGCGAGTATCCGTGGCGCTCACTCTTCGGTGGTTATCTACACGTCTATCTCTTGATCGCAGGCGCTTCGCTCATCATCGACCTACTCGATGTCGTGCGTTATCTGCTTGGAGACGGAGAATTGTTCGGACGTTGGGCGGGCGGTTGATGGGCGGTTGATGGGCGGGCTCAGCGGCGACGCGTCGGTGAGCCTATCAGGTAGCTGCCATTGAGGGGTTGTCCCGGTAGGTCGATCTCGCCGACCTCCCATTCGTAGTCATCGGACGTGAGGTCCTTCGTCATTTCGCGGAGTTCGTCTTGGGAGTAGCAGCGTAGACAGGAAACGAAACCGTCCCAGAATATGAAGAGCGGAATGACCGGAATCAAATAGGTGAGCGGAATCCATCCCCAACGAAACGGACGTAGAAAAGGGACGCTCAAATACGCCAGGAGCGGCGCAAATAGCATGCTGAGTAGCGTCAGCGGATGTCGCGCCACGACTTCGAGGATCGCTATGGATTCGCGGTCGTCGACTGCACTCACGAGGATGCGCTTGGCTAGTGCAGGTCGAAAATGATGGAAGCCGTTGAATATCGTGCGCAGTCCCTTCAGGTCGTCAGGGACGGAGGTTGCATCGACGGGTTCGTAAATGGCGGTGATGGCGGGATTGTTGCGGGTCGTCCGCTCGAAGGCGTTTCGATTAGGATACAGATCCGTCAGCGTTGCTGTGATCGTTTGATCTTGTTGTTGCGCGATGACAGCGAGCGCCGTCGGAAGCGGACCAGAACCCCCCGAGCAGAGGTCGACGATTCGGTTCTCACGAGCGCGCCGCAGTGCTCTGGAGAGAACCGGCGCCAGTGCTTCCGACTGTCCCCCGATTCGACCTGCGAACTCGAGAAAGGCGGTACCCGCGTCACGAATCAACGCGGGAAACCACGATTGATCCTCGAGCTCGAAGAGATGGAATCGGCGCATTCACCGTCTCCTTGGAACATGCCTCGCGACACACTCGATCTCTACCGCGGCGCCGAGTGCGAGCACCGCGCCGCCGACGGTGATTCGTGCGGGAGGCGACTGCGGAAAAAACTCGGAATACGCCGCGTTCATGTCCGGGAACGTACTCATATCTCTGAGGTAGACGCTTACTTTGACGACGTCGCTCAACTCAGCACCGGCCGCTCGAAGGATGGTTTCGATATTTCGCAGGGTTTGCTTCGTTTGCGGTCCGGTGCCACCGGGCGCGAGCTCGAACGACTCGCCTAGCGTGCCCAAGGTGCCGGAAACGAAGATCAGTTCCCCGGCCACGGTGGCATGCGAGAACTGGGGTAGTCGTCCGAGTCCGTCGGCGACGATCGTTTCATTCGGTGAACGAGCCATTGAGTTCTCCGTCTCTTGCGC
>JAQBEG010000013.1:0-3107 GCA_032123985.1 Deltaproteobacteria bacterium | reverse complement strand
CTCATGCCCACCCCCCTGCCCTGCTGGGCCCGAAAGCGTATCCTCTCTCGGTCAAGCGGCGACCGATTGCGGCGTCGCGAATACTGTTGGGGGACGAGCGTGGACCTGCAGAACTCGAGTCATCGGCGCAACAATCGATCTCCGAAGCGAGCGATCCGTTTCGAACAACAGGTCATCATAGTTTGCCTGAGCTTCCTCTTTCTCAGTGTCGTCGCGTGTTCGAGCGCTAATCCGACTCCGCCGCCGATCGCACCCCCTGTTGAGGGTTATGTCGTCGGTGCACCGGACCTGCTCGTCGTTAGTATCCTGCCCGACCCGGAGATCACCCGGGAAGTTCGAGTACGTCCGGATGGCAAGATCTCCATCGACCTGATCGGTGATATTCAGGCTAGTGGTCGCACGCCTTTCGAGATCGCCCAGACCATCCAGCAAGAGATCGGTCGCTACAAACGAGACGCTGCAGTCAATGTAACCGTCGTCGATTCACCCAGTCAGTTTGTCACCGTCTACGGCGAGGTCGCTCAGCCCGGCATTTTCCCGCTCAATACGGAGACTCGATTATCCGAGGCGATCGGTCGCGTGGGCGGCACACGACCCTTCGCTTCGCTGAATAACGTTCGTGTAATCCGTACGAACGGCATAAAGACGAAAGTCATCCCGATCCGGCTCGGAGACATCATGAAGGGTGACCTCACCACAAATTTCGTGATCGCCAAAGGGGATCTGATCGTGGTTCCGCCGACGATGCTGGCCCGAATCGGCTACGTCATGCAGATGATATTCTTCCCGTTCCAGCCGGTCGTCGGTGTGCTGAGTGCAGTCGGGACTGCAAATGCCGGGGTAAGCACGTTCTAGAGCGTTTCACACGAACGAGAACTTGATGCGCACGCGCTGCCGGAGACGATCATGCGCAAGAGCAGGACTTGCCGACATCGCAATGAATTCGCACTTTCGCGCCAATTCTGACGTACCTAAAGAGGGTCAAGGAACTACCTACGAGAGAACTACCTCAAAGAAGTTCATTAAGAAGTTCATTAAGGAGTTCATTAAGGAGTTCATTCGGCTCGACAACCGCTGGATGGTGTCGAGGTTGGTTGAGGTGGCACGACTGTATCGGCCCGATGCGCACGAGCGAGCGCGCTACATGAACCGGATTCACTAAGGAGTCGAAAGCGAGAAGATGTACGAGAGCTTCTTTGGCCTCCGTGAGCTGCCTTTTTCGCTCACTCCAGATCCCCACTTCCTATGGCTGTCGGAAACCCATCAGGAAGGTCTGGCAACGCTCGTCTACGGCATCACCCGACAGAAGGGCTTCTTGCTCCTGACTGGCGAGGTCGGCACGGGTAAGACCACGCTACTGCGCGCCGCGCTACGCGAACTTCCCCGAGAGACCGATACCGCCCTCATCATCAACACGATTGGATTGACGCCGCTCGACCTGCTCAAGCTGATCGCCGCCGAGTTTGGCATCGAGGGACGTTTCGAATCCACGGCGGACTATTTGATCGGTATCAATCGGATGTTGCTAGAGCGGCTTCGAACGGGGCGAAACACCGTACTCATCATCGATGAGGCCCAGAATCTCGACGCCGCGACGCTCGAAGAAGTTCGGCTCCTCTCGAATCTAGAGACCGACACGGCGAAGCTCATGCAGATCGTACTCACCGGACAGCCCGAGCTGATTCGTAAACTCTCGAGCCCGTCCCTTCGACAGCTGCGACAGCGCATCGCGATCGAACATCATATGGAGTCGCTCACCCCCGAGCAGATGCACCCTTATCTGGCGCATCGGATCGAAGTGGCCGGTGGACGCTTTGACGAGATCTTCGCGCCGGGCGTCGAACCCGTTTTCTACTGGTTCTCCCAAGGCTGCCCTCGCCTCATCAGCCTGCTCGCCGACCGAGTCCTGCTGTCGGCATACTCGAAGCAGATCGCCCCGATCTCGCCCGACTTCGTCGAGATGAAGGCCAAGACCATGGGCGCTAGTCGCTCGGTCGGTCTCGCCGCCGATCTCGATCTAAAGCGCTAAAGCCCGTCAGAATCCACGGAGCGAATCGGGACTATTGTCCGCAGAGGTGACGCCGAGTGGGGCGCAAGCGCTTCCACTCGGCGATCTCGAGCGAGCGCCCTCTTTCAAGCCACTGTCTGTTAGAACAGCGTGTAGATGAACGGCGCCGCGGCGGTTCCACCGAGCAGGACCAGTAGACCGAGCCCGAGAATCGCGATGACGATCGGCGCCAGCCACCACTTCTTGTTCTCTCTCAGAAACTCCGTGAATTCGCCCGCCAGACTCGAGCGGTCGCCTGCAGCCTGCGCGGCGAAATCGTCCTTTGATGAATCGGGGCCCGAGGAATCTGCGTCAGACATCTTTGAATCTCCAGCGGAAGACCAGGCTTCCGGGTTGGTGCGAAGCGATTAGAGAATCGCCTAGAACTGGCGAAAATAGCTTTCCTTGCCACGTCGAGGGCGCGGATCAACCCAGTAGGTCGTGGCTTCGGGGTCCATGCGACGCCGAAGCGGGTCGTACCCGGTCAATCTGAAGAACAGGCCCATCGGCGTGATCATGACATAGAACAAGAATCCCATGATCACGTACGAGAGTACGAACCCGATCGGATAGGAGAGGATTGTCAGGCCCAGATAGATCGGCAGATTGGCGCGAGGCGCGACGAGTGAAAAGAACGCCGACACGACTGCCAAAGCCACAAACGTTCCCGCGACGATCGGTCGCGCTTCCCCCAGACCAAACGAGAACACGAAGAGTTCCCACCAGGCGAGTGCCGCCAAGAATGTGAATCCGACGAGCGCGATCACGCCGAATTGCCGGAGTGTGTGGTCATCCGGTCGCCAGTTAATTTCGATTATCTTGCTCATGCGCGCCTCTTGCTCTTCGTCTCGTCGTTCGAATTATCCAGGATCAATCGAGGGCGAACTCGGCCAGATAGGCCTCGACGTCGATCTCCTTGGCATTCGGTTGATCTGGCTTCAGAATGATGAAATTCTCGAGGACCAAAGCATCCATATTCGTATTCATGAAGCAACGGAAGGCATCCTCGGGTGTGTTCACAATCGGCTCACCGCGAACATTGAAGCTCGTATTGATGACG
>JAQBEG010000012.1:0-8035 GCA_032123985.1 Deltaproteobacteria bacterium | reverse complement strand
GGCGTAGGCCGACAAGGAACTCACATAGCGCCGCTGGCCTTCTGCGTAGAGCGTGTCGAAGGCGAGCGTCGACTTGCCCGATCCGGATGGACCGGTGACGACCGTGAGTGCGCCGAGGGGAAACACACAATCTATTCCGCGCAGGTTATGCGAGCGCGCATTTTCGATTCGGATCTCGCGCTGCACCGTCGGCGTTCTCGTTAGCCGCCAGCCGTAGCGAGCCGCTGAGCTGCCTCGGCGTCCCGCACACGTCCCGCGCGTACAGCGGCGTCAGCCAGGGTCTGCCATGTTTCCGCCGCCGGCTCATCGCCAAGAGCGGAACTCGCGAGACGCATCAGGAACACATCGCCGCGTTCGACGGCCGCGCGTTGCAGTTCAACGAGCCCATCATGAGCGTCACTATTCGAGTCGGCGTTCGCAGCAGACAAAAAGTCGATCGCGTCGACCTCTCGCCCCTCTTCCAGGTAGGCCATCGCAAGACTCAGCGCCTTCGTTGCCTCGAGACCCGCCTCGAGCAGGTGGCGGCGGGAAAGCGGATCCGGAAGCGTCATCTTCGCCAATGAGAATCTCCAATCAGCGCGGTGCGCGCCGCAACGAAATCACAACCCTCGAGGTCTGTCATGGCCCAGACTCGTAGCGCGGAATCGAGGGATCGACCGTCAACGACCACGCCTCGATTCCCCCATCGAAATTCTCGACTGTCATGAAGCCATTTTCGATCAGCAAACGCGCCGCTTTCGCGCTGCGACCGCCATGATGGCAATGAACGATGATCGGTCGATCTCGAAAGCCGTCGAGTTCGGCCATGCGGCTCTCGAGGTCAGCGAGGGGAATCCAGATCGACCCTTCGATCCGAGCGGTTTCGACTTCGTCCGCGGTACGAACATCGAGCAACGTCAGCGATTCGCCCGCGTCCCGTCGCGCGGCATACTCGGCCGCAGAACACTGCCTGATCTCGTCGACCGCCTCGCCCTCACGGGCCGGCATCCCGCAGAATCCCTCGTAGTCGATGAGTTCTCGAATCTCCGGCGTCTCCCCGCAGATCGGGCAGGCGGGATCCTTCTCCATCTTGAATTCGCGCCAGACCATCTCCAGTGCGTCGTAATGCAGGAGCCGACCATAGAGCGGCTGCCCGATTCGCGTCAGCAGCTTAATCGTCTCCGTCGCCTGCACCAGCGCGATCGTCCCGGGCAGAATCCCGAGTACGCCGCCCTCCGCACAGGACGGAACCGCACCCGGCGGCGGCGGTTCGGGGTAGAGGCAGCGATAGCAGGGGCCCTTCGAAGCATCGAAAACGCTGGCCTGCCCCTCGAAGCGAAAAATCGACCCATGCACATTCGGCTTTCCGAGCAGGACACAGGCATCGTTCGTCAGATAGCGGGTCGGAAAATTGTCTGTCCCGTCCACGATGACATCGTATTCAGCGAACAGCTCGAGGGCATTTCTCGAATCCAATCGAACCTGATAGGCATCGAGCCTGACATCGGGGTTCAATCCGGAGAGTCGCTCTTTCGCGACCTCGACCTTGGGCCTCCCGACATCCGCGGTGGTGTACAAGATCTGGCGTTGCAGATTCGAGGCCGCGACGATGTCGTCATCGATCAGGCCAAGCCGACCCACGCCCGCCGCCGCCAGGTATTGGGCCGCCGGGCACCCTAGCCCCCCCGCACCAATCAGCAGGACAGAGCTCGAAAGCAGGCGTTGCTGACCTTCGAGACCCATTTCCGGCAGCGTCAAATGCCGGCGATAACGATCGAACTGGTCCGGGCGAAGCGGCGTCGGTGTGGATTGCATGGAGTCTCCGCGCCTGTGCGCAAGAGTCGGCGCGAAAGGAGTCAAGGGTGGTGCCGGAGGCGGGATTTGAACCCGCACGGCCTTGCGACCGGGGGATTTTGAGTCCCCTGCGTATACCAGTTCCACCACTCCGGCGAGGCGCGGGAGCATACCACGCCATCGCGCAATCGGGCTGTCGCGGCAGTCGCGGCAGTCGGTTTGTGGATCGATTCGAAACTTTGACAGGCCCCACCTGCCTCGTTAGGATCCGCGCTCTTGTGGGGCCGTAGCTCAGTTGGGAGAGTGCTTGAATGGCATTCAAGAGGTCGCGGGTTCGATTCCCGCCGGCTCCACCATAAGTATCTGCTTTCATTGATGTTTTTTCGCGTTTGGGCCGATAGGACGCCGTGGGAACCTTCCGAGTTGTTAGGCGCCGGAACTCGGCCGAATCGCCCGCACCATCGCCGCGTGATTCGGCTTCGCGCTGACCGGGTAATCAGCCAAGCTCTGCAAGCCCAGATGCTGCGATTGGCTCTTGAGCGCGTCCGGCGTCAGCACCTCAGCAAGCCTCGATAGCATCGAATGACGCGAACCCGCTTGCGCTGCGATGTCTTCGCCCATGCTCACGCACGTCTTATTCCAGCACCGCCGGTAACTCGTGTAATTTCAGGACTTCTCTTCGTTCCACGCGTGTGGGTCCCTTACGAGCGTCTGTGCGCACCCCACGAGCCTATCCGCGACGGTCGCCGTCGGCGGGGTGCGCCACTTGAGCCGACGCACCAACGCGCGCGCCCAGGGCACGCGTCTCGTCGCTTCCCTGATCTTCTGCCCGCGTATCGGAGAATCGAGCCGCTGCCCTTTCCGCCCTCGATGCCATATGACTTTCCCCGTTTTCGGATCGTCGTCTTCGAGCAAGTGAGCGGCGGCGGCGAACCGGAAGCGACCTGAGCGCGCCATCTCTCGGCGTACTTTGCGGCCCAGCCTGGTCGCGCCGGAACGGCGCCCGTCATCGCTGCGCAGCTCGCCGCGGCCTAATTCGTGTGTCGCCGCCTCATGGCGAGCATCGCGAGACCCATGCCCAGGGTGATGGCGGTTCCGGGCTCTGGCGTCAGGGCTGGGGCGGAGCCGGGTGTGGGCGCGAGCTGCCTAAGCCAGCCGCTATCGCCGAGTTCGATGCTCGAGCCCGCTGCGCCGAAGCCGACGCCGAAGCCGAAATAGTCGATCGCGCCCGGTGTTCCGGACTCGTCGATCAGGCCGTTGAGGTTCAGGATCCCGTAGATCACCGCGTCGATCGGAGTCGTTGCGGGCGTGATAGAGACAGCTGGCACGTCGAAGAGCGCGACACCGTCCGCGAAGCGGCCCCCATTCTGGAGATTGGGTCCAAAGTCGAGGGCGAGGTCGTAGATCGGGTTTCCGTTTTCGGCATCGCTCAATGGCCCGCCGACCACGTAGGTGGCCCCGGAACCGACCGCGCCCGATAGCTGGAGGGTTCCCGTGGTGTAGTCCGCTCCGCCCCAGCCGATGGAGTAACCGGTGAGATCGATGTCGGCGTCCGTGCCGTTGTAGAGCTCCACCCATTCACCTCGATCGTCTCCGCCCGTCGGATTGAACATCACTTCGGAGATCACGAGACTCGACACACTCAGTGCGCTGGCACTCGATGAGGTCAGGGCGATGAGACCGACCGCGATCACGGCCGAGCCGCGCACGAACGTCATTCGCCGGATCGAGTTCGGAGCAAGGTCATCGATGTGCACGGGTCCGACTTGCACGAATCGGCCGCTCAACATCGCGATGCCGTTGAGTCCAAATAACATTATTAGATGGCAAGGGATCGACGCCGTTAGGTGCGAGGGGGAGTCGGGTCCCAAAGTCGCTTCAGCGACGAGCGCGATTGCCGAGAGCACTGCGACTGGAATGAAAGCTCGCATGATCTGGCCTTTCCGGTCTGCCGAACGGGTGGGGTACACCTACGGCGGTCACACGAGAGGCATTTCTCATTGAGTCTGTTCGGTGTTTTAGCGCGAGGGCTTTAGGCCTCATCTTCCGGGATCGACGTCGACCTCGGTTCGAGCGGCATCGCGCGCGCAACTTCAGTGATTCTCTTGGGTGAGGGAAGCGCTCTCCGCTTCCTGAACCGTGCGACGTGTTTCCAATGCTTGCTAAGCCGCAGCGCGCTCGAATGGGCCAAAAATTATGATGGCTGAGTGCAGCAGTATCCGCATCGGCGCAAACACGCTGATCGGTACAGAAGCTCACTGTTCATGACTCCGATTTCCATGACCTGCACCCCAGGCGCCACCAAGCTGGAACTCATAAATGTTTTCCAGTCGATATCTGTAAGAATGCCTTCAATTGGCAAACGGGCGACCAAGGAAAATACTGTTAGTCGGAGATGGATGACGCCGAGACTTCATTGCCACGTCGAGTGGGAGCCGAACACGCTGAGCTTCTGGGAAAACCGCGGTACGCAGCATCACGCGGTTTGGGACTACTATCGACCGCTAGGTAGCGGCTCTGACAAGCAGGCCGTGGACGAGGCGTATTGGCCCGTCTCGGGCTCTAGCTTTGGAGCCGGCGCCGGCGCCGGGCGACGATCGCGAGGGTTGCCACGGCCGCGCACTGGAGCAGCGCCGCTCCCGGTTCGGGACAGTCGATGACGTCGGCCGCGTCATAGAGGCCGTCACCGTCGTTGTCGAGGCCCGCCAAGCTGCCCCGAAAGTCCTCGCCCACGTTGGCGGGATTGCATGGATCCGTCAGCGTAACGACGTCGAGGTTGAGGTCGTAGTTATCCGGCAGCACCTCCTCGCCCACCGGCGTGAAGAGGGCGGGATTGGAGTCGCCGGGATGGCAACCTGCACATACCGTTACGCCAGCGCTGTAGTGCCGCTGGCGCAGTCCCGACGCCTTAGTGCTCTACAGCTCCGGCTCGAATCGCCCGTGACAGCCCAGACAAGCCGTGGTGAACTGAGTGTCTTTGCCGTCGGACTCAAATGTCGAGACTGGGTATTTTTGAGAGCCATGGCACACGTTGCAATCGTTGATTACGTCCAGGTGGCCATTCATGAGGTCTGTGCCCCAGCCCTGGTCCACCCCCTGGCGCGTGTAGGGATCCGCTCGATAATCGCCGTGGCAGGTGACGCAGTTGCCTGTCGGCTGGCCTTGGCTCTTGGTATCGCTGTACGTCTCATAGGCGACTGCGTCCGTTGGTGCAGTCTGCAAACCGACAATCGCCAGAAGCGCGGCGAGGCCGGTGATCGTCCACTTATATGTCCCCATGATGTCCCTCTCTGGCTGCATCTGGTCTCGGTCCTCCAGTCGGCGACGCGAGATCCGGAATGCTCATGCACGTTCCAAAGCCTACTCGGAAAGCTCAAAAGATCCATTGTCATTTCGTGGAAGATTTCCCCGAGAGTCTGCCCCATCACCTCACGTTAGATGGTCGCGATCGCATCTGCTGACCGCGTGCTCGCCATGGGCCGTGCTATGTAGCGAACATGCACATACCCCGCAGGCATCGCCGATTGAAGGCCCTTCGAGAACATATCCCTCCCACGCCAGACCTCAATAACAACTCGCGTGGTTTCTCCGCGGCAGGCCCCGGCGATTGATCTCAGCTCGTGCGGAATCAGGGCTTCTCGGACCCTACGATCCAGGTCGAAAAATACTGAGACCCGCCGCCGTACGCGTGCCCCAACGCCTTCTTCGCCCCGTCGACCTGATGGGCCTCCGCAAGACCACGCACCTGGCGCGCTGCTTCGGCAAAACGAATCAGCCCGGACGCCCCGATCGGATTCGACGAGAGCACACCGCCCGACATGTTCACCGGGAAGTCGCCGTCCAGCGCCGTCGCGCCCTCGTATGTCATCTTCCAGCCCTGATTTCGCTCCGTGATCAGCATCCCCTCCATCCACATCGGCTCGAACCATGAAAACGGGACGTAGATCTCAGCGCAATCGATCTCCTCGCGCGGCTTTGTGATGCCAGCCTTCTTGTAGAGATTCTTGGCATTGTCCAGCGTCGCTTGGGGCATGACCTGGTCGCGACCCGAAAACATCGTCGGCTCGCTCCTCATCTCGGTCGCATGGATCCACGCGACCTTGTTCGAGCGTTGGCTTGCGAGCGATTCTTTTTCCATCACGAGCGCGCAGGCGCCGTCGGAGCTGGGACAGGTTTCGAGATATCGAATGGGATCCCAGAGCATCGGTGAGTTCGCAACCAGGTCGAAGGAGATGTCCTCGAGACGAAGATGTGCCAGCGGATTGAGGAGCGCGTTCTGCCGATCCTTGACGGCCACGCGAATCCCGGTGTCCTCGGGTGCGCCGGATCGCCGGATATACCCGCGTACGAGCGGCGCAAAATAGCCGCCGGCCCCAGCGACCGTCGCCAGTGAAAACGGCACCGAGATTGACAACGCCCAGATCGCATTCGATTCGCTCTGCTTTTCGTAGGCGACGCAGAGAACTCGGTCGTGAATTCCAGCTTGCACCATGCTCGCGGCGACCACGCCCGTCGATCCACCCACGCTTCCAGCGGTGTGCACCCTCAACATCGGTTTATACGCTCCCCCGAGCGCGTCGTTGAGAAAGAGTTCCGGCATCATGACGCCCTCGAAGAGATCGGGCGCCTTTCCGAGAATCACCGCATCGATATCGGCCCATGTACAGCCCGCATCGGCGAGCGCCTTCTCGGCCGCTTCCCGAACGAGTCCCGGCATCGACACGTCGAGTCGCTTCGCTTCATACTTCGTCTGGCCAATACCAACGACCGCCGTCAACTCTGCCACGACTACTGGCCCTCCAGAACGCAAACGAGATTCTGCTGTAGACAGGGACCCGAGGTCGCGTGGGCGACAGCGCGATCGGCCTGCCCCTCGAAGATCCGAGCTGCGCATTCGCCGATTCGGCTGAGTCCCACCGCCATCAGGGGATTGCCCGCAAGAGCCCCTCCGGAGGGATTGACCTTTGTTTCCGGCGCGAGCCCCAACGCTTTCTCGACCAGGATCGACTGATGTGTGAACGGTGCCGAATGTTCTGCAACATCGATCTTGTCCGACGCGACTCCCGCCTTGTCCGATGCAATTTCCGTCGAGCGCGAGCGACCCAGGTCACGAACACCCAGGTCCATCGGTTCGCAGATATGTTCGATCCCGCGAATCCAAGCCGGCCGATCACAAATTTCGCGTGCGCGATCGCCGGCGGCGAGCAGGATTGCGGAGGCACCATCGGAAATCGGCGCGCAATCCGACTTGCGTAGCGGATTGACGAGAAAGGGCTCAGCAAGAATTTCGTCGACCGTCCAGTCGCCCTTGACCTGGGCATTCGGATTGTCCTTCGCATGCCCGCGATCACGCACAGCAACCGCCGCCATCTCGCGCTGCGTCAGCACGCCGGAGTCGAGACAATGTCGCGCCTGCAGGCCTGCAATCGAGATGGCATCCGGCCAGAGCGGCATCACGCAATACGGGTCGAGCTGGAGCGCCATGGTCAGCGGCAGATCCCCCATCGACGCCTTACCGAAGCCGTATACGAGCGCCGTATCCGCATAACCCATTTGAATCTTCACCCAGGCTTCGTAGAGCGCCCAGGCCCCGTCCATTTCGACATGGCTTTCGCTGACCGGCGGCCAGGCACCGACCGCGTCCAGCCCGGACACGAAGGCGAAAGATTGCCCCGCGAGATAATCGCTCGAACCCGAACAGATGAAATCGCAATCCGCTCCAGAGAGTCCAGTCTGTTCCCGCAATGCGTGGATTACGGGAATCAGGATTTCGACCTCGTTGCGATTCTTTTCACGACGCACAGACGGACTCTGCGCGAACCCGACAACAGCAACCTCTCTCATTAGATGTGCTCCTTGTAGGTCTCGTAGTCCGCGTCCGGCTCATCGATGGCTCGGAAGTACATGATATTCGCCGTAGAAGTCGTCCATTCCTCCTTTGGCTTCCAGACGGCCTGCACGCGCATTCCCATATGCACGTCATCGAGGTTCGCATCAAGGACATGCATCAGGATCGTGTCCGCACCGTCAAGCAGCACGTTGATGGTGATATACGGAAGCTCGAGCGGAATATTCGCAGACGGCACACGGACGATCGAGAACGTCACGATCGTACCCTTGTCGGAGAGCTTCACGACCTCGTCGCCAAAGGTCACGGCATGCTGTGGACAGGCTCCCCGGCTCGGGAAATAGACACGACCATCGACGGGGCAGCGCTGCCCGAGGAGTTCGCCCTTTTCGATGGCACGAAGAAAGCGCGAGG
>JAQBEG010000011.1:0-3488 GCA_032123985.1 Deltaproteobacteria bacterium | reverse complement strand
GATCGCGCGTTGAGACATGAAGATGCGACACCGGAGGACGTCGCGGAGATGCGTCGCCTTGCCGAATCGGCTGCGCGCGCGGGTGCGATGGGTTTCTCGACGTCGCGCACGATCTTCCATCGCTCGATCGACGGTGAAGCGATTCCCGGCACCTATGCGAGCGCCGAAGAACTGACGGCTATCGCCCAGGGCGCGGCCGCCGGCGGCGCCGCGGTAATCGAGGCCATTTCGTCCTCGTCGATCGGCGACATGATCTTTCTGGGCGGCGAGCGCTTCACCGCGCAAGAGGAGATGCAGCTCCTGGCGTCGCTCTCGCGTGCGAGCGGCCTCCCCGTGACGTTCACGACGGTACAGACGCCGGAGCATCCAGAGGAATGGCGCCAGATTCTGGGCTTCGCGAGCGAAGAAAACACACGCGGCGCCCGACTCCATCCGCAGGTCGCGTCTCGGCAGGTCGGACTGCTCACGGGACTCTCGGGTTATCACGGCTTCATGAATCGCCAGATCTACATCGAGGAGTTGGCCGCTCTCCCGATCGCCGCGCGCGTCGAACGGATGCTCGACCCGGAGATGAAGCGGCGAATTCTGGCAGGTACCGATGTCGAGGTGAAAAACGCGGGTTCGATGCAGGCGCTTTCTAGCGCGTTCCTGATTGGCGCTGCGGGCCTCTTCATGATGTCCGAGGGTTATGACTACGAACCGACGCCGGACATGACGCTAGGCGCACGCGCCGAACGTGAGGGCAAGCCGGTCGACGAAATCCTCTACGACTATCTGACCGAGAAGGGCGGTACGCGTTTCGCGATGGCCATGGGCACGAACTATCACGCAGGGAATCTCGACGTCGTCCGCGAGATGCTGGCCCATCCCGAAACCGTGACGGGCCTCGCCGATGCGGGGGCGCATGTGAATCTGATCTGCGACGGATCGATGCCAACCACCCAGCTCATGCTCTGGGGTGGCGGCCGAGCGCGAGGTGAAAGTCTGCCGCTCGAGTTCATCGTGGAAAAGCAGACGCGTCGCAACGCGCGTCTTTACGGCATGAATGATCGGGGAACGCTCGAAGTCGGCATGCGGGCCGATCTCAATGTGATCGACATGCATGCCCTTGCGGTCGACCTGCCCATTTCGCACAACGATCTGCCCGCTGGCGGCGCTCGGTTGTTGCAGAAGATCTCGGGATATGAAGCAACGATCCTGAATGGCACCGTTACGCGTCGCCACGACAAGGACACCGGCGCCCGTCCCGGACGACTGGTTCGAGGTCCCGGCGTGAACGCCTGAGAGGGCGCGATACTGATCATGAAGCGCGGCGCGTTTGCGGTAATTCCTGAGCGTCGTCATCCACCGTTTACTCGAGGAGAATTCCAATGCCGGCCTTTGAACTCTTGATCAATGGAAAGATGGTTCCGGGCGCCGACTCCCTGGCCGTGATCAATCCCGCCACCGAAGCATTGGCCGGAACCTGTTCTCGCGCCTCCGAGTCGCAGCTGGATGAGGCCGTCGATGCGGCGGAGGGTGCGCTTGCGGGTTGGGCGGCCACGCCCATCGAGGATCGCCGCAAGGCCATCATGCAAGTGGCCGAGATCGCCACGGCGAACGCGCAGGAAATCGGGTCGATCCTGACGAGCGAGCAGGGCAAACCACTGCCGGAGGCGATCGGCGAGGTCTATGGCTTTGCTGCCTTCACCCGGCATTTCGCCGCGATGGATCTCCCCGTCGAAGTCCTCGAGGACAGCGCCGTTCGACGAATCGAATCACACCGGGTTCCGCTCGGTGTCGTCGCCGCGATCATCCCGTGGAATTTTCCGCTGATATTGCTTGCCTTCAAGTTCGGCCCGGCGCTGCTTGCCGGCAATACGCTCGTGGTGAAACCCGCTCCGACGACGCCGCTATCTACTTTGCGGTTGGCAGAGCTGATCAAGGACGTATTGCCTCCGGGTGTCGTCAATGTCATCGCGGACGCAAATGACCTCGGACCAAAGATTTCCTCCCATCCCAAGATCCGGAAAGTCTCCTTCACCGGCAGTACGGCCACCGGGGCGAAGGTCATGGCCGGCGCCGCGCAAACCCTCAAGCGAATCACGCTCGAAATGGGCGGCAACGATGCCGGGCTCGTGTTGGGCGACGTGGATCCCAAGGAAATCGCGCCGAAGCTCTTCGCCGCGGCTTTTCAGAACAATGGGCAGGTCTGCATCGCGATGAAGCGGATCTATGCGCACGAGAGTATTTACGACTCTCTGTGCGATGAACTCGCGTCGATCGCCCGGTCGAAGAAGGTTGGGGATGGGACGCAGGAGGGGGTTGAACTGGGCCCGCTGCAGAACAAGAGCCAGTACGAGAAGGTGAAGGCCATCATCGCCGACGCGGCCGGGAAGGGCACGATCATTGCGGGCGGAAGCGCGCTGGATCGCCCGGGCTATTTCATCGAGCCGACCATCGTGCGGGATATTCAGGAAGGCGCCCGGCTCGTAGACGAAGAACAGTTCGGTCCCGTGCTTCCGGTTATCAAGTTCTCGGATCCTGAAGAGGCGCTCACGCGGATCAACCGGACGTCGGAAGGGCTCGGGGGCAGCGTGTGGTCTTCGGATACCGTAGCCGCTCACAAGCTCGCGATCCGGCTGGACGCCGGAACCGTATGGGTCAACAAGCACGGTGAACTCGATCCCGGAATTCCCTTTAGCGGTGCCAAACAATCCGGAATGGGGACGGAGCTCGGCCGTGAAGGGCTCGAGGAGTTCACTCAGCGCAAGGTGATCAACATCGCACGCTAGGCGGGATCCGTGAGCTCGCCTTCAGTGTCCCGCGATCGGGCGAAAGCGCACCGGAACATTTGCAGGCACGCGAAAAAGCGATCGACCCCAGGTCGTCTTCGGTTCGACGAGTTCAAAATCCTTGAATCGAGCGATCAGCCGGCCGATCGCAATCTGCGACTCGAGACGGGCGAGATGTGCTCCAAGACACAGGTGCGCGCCGCCTCCAAAAGACAAGTGTGCGGGTGATGTCGGTGACGACGGTGACGTTGATGAAGTCGTGGCGTTCGCGTAGCGCGCAATGTCAAATCGTTCGGGCTCGGGGAAGTGGTTGGGGTCCCGATTCGCGGCCGCCAGCCCAACGGCTACCTCTTCGTTCGCAGCGAATTCGTATCCGCCGAACTCGACGGGCTCGTGTAGGACGCGGATCGTCCAGGTGATCGGACCCGAATAGCGCAGGCATTCTTCCACAGCGCTTTCGATCAGCTCCGGCTCTGCGTGCAAGCGCGCTATTTCGTCGGGATTGCGAATCAATGTTGTCAGCCCGTTGCCAATCAATCCGATCGTCGTTTCGAAACCCGCGATCAGCAGTCCGATCGACTGGATCAGTAATTCCTGGCTACTCAGCCGGTCGCCTTCTTCTTCCGCCGCGATGAGCGTCCCGAGTAGGCTGTCGTCATCTGCCTGGCCACGACGCTGATTGATGAGCTGGTTGAAATAGCCCGCCAGTCCGTT
>JAQBEG010000010.1:0-2851 GCA_032123985.1 Deltaproteobacteria bacterium | reverse complement strand
GACCGTGGAGGTGAAACCATGAGCTCTTGCCGCTCTCTTCGCGCGCTGTTCGTCGTCGTCACTCTGCTCTCCGAATGGGTGCGAGTCGACGAGCACCGACAACGGCCCGCCGCGCGTTTGCGTGAGCGTTGCCGGAGTCTGGGACGTGAACATGGTCGGCGAACCGGGATCGGGGATCGTCTGTCCCAACCGCAACCTCGTCTGGACCCTCCACCAGAATGGCTGCGACGTCACGATCGAGGGCGAGACTTGGGATAGCGCCAACGGCGCGGCCGGCGGAGTCTCAGGCGATCGCCTTTACGCGGAATGGACCTGGTTCCAAGACTGCTATCGCTACCATGAGTCGCTCGACGTCACCACCGATGGCAACACGATTGTGGGTTCCGGAAATTCTGGCCCCTGTTTTCCAGAAATTCTGGCACCGTCCGCATCCTGAGGGACGGTGGTCTCCAGTTTCAAGTGTTTCGTTCGGCCTGACGGCCCATCGAGGGTGATCCAGCGGCCGCGTTCAAGGACCCGATCGAGGATCGCGGCCGCCAGATCGGGATCGTGGAGCACTCGCCCCCAGTCGTTCAGCGGCTTGTTCGTCGTGAAGACCATCGGCCGCTTGCGGAGATGCCGGTCGTTGACGACGTGGTACAGCACGTTGGCGGCCTCGGGGCCGTAGCTCAGGTAGCCGACCTCGTCAATCACCAGCACGTGCGGATGTGTGTAGGTTTCGAGCGCACCGTGGAGGCGCCCGTGTCGCCCTGCGTTCGAGAGGTCCTCGATCAGGTGCGCGGCCGTGGTGAAGAGGGCGTGGAAGCCGTTCTGGATGGCCCGATAGCCGATGGCTACGGCGAGATGCGTTTTCCCGCGGCCGGTTTTTCCGTGCAAGATCAGCGACCGGCCCTCCGTCACGAAATCGGGGCTGAGGTACGAGCCGAGCAGCGCCGCACGCAGGTTGGATTGCAGGGTGAAGTCGAAATCATCGATGGTTTTCAGGTACGGGAAGCGCGCCCGGCGTACGAGTCGCTGCAGCCGGGTCTGCTCACGGTGAGCAACCTCTTCGGCGACGAGCAGGGCGAGGAAGTCCCGATAGGACCACTGCTCCTCCTCGGCCCGCGTGATCGCATCGTGGTAGACCCGACGGAGATTGGCGAGATGAAGCCGCTTGAGCAAGGCGTCGAGTTCAATCTCGGAAAGATCGAGACCCGGACCCGGACAGCGAGGGGTAGGAGCGGTCATTGGATCAGACCCTCCGCGAAGAGCGAGCTTGGCAGCTGCAACGCACGCTCGATGTGCGGAGCACCGAATACCTGGACGCTCAGGCCATGCTCGAAGGCGCCGCGCAATCGGTCAGGGCCGTGAAGCTGGAGCAGGTCGTGGAGCTGATCGACGTCTCGGATCCAATCTTTCGGGCGGCGATGGACGATCTCGGTCAGGTACGCCAAGGCCGGCTCGCCGAGGTCGAGTAGCTGCTGTCGTTTGAGGTACCTCTTGGCGCGCTTGCCGGCCACGGCCGCGACCAGAGCCGCTCGGTGGTCGGGAAGCGTCGAGCCCTCGCCCCGCTTGAATTTCCTGTCGTGCATGACATCGAAACGGCCCGCGACGATGCGGACCCGATCTCGGTAGAGGTAGAGCGTGGCAGAGATGCCGATCGCCTCGGGGGGCATAGAGTACGGGTGAGTGTCGTGGACCACGGTGCCGGTGGGTCCGACGTAGACCGGTAAGCGCAGCGCTAGATTCTCGGGAAGGACCTTGAGCGGTCTCAAGCGCGGCAGCTCCTGAGCGAGACGCACGGCGGGCGTCACGCCGGTCGCTCGACACGGACGCTCGTTGTTGACCTCGACATGCCACGCGGCGAGTTGCGCGAGCAGATCGGCCTCGTCGTGGAAACGCCGCTGCTTGAAAAAAGACCCCTTCACGAAGCCGACCAGATTCTCGACGGATCCCTTTTCCTGCGGCCGGTACGGCCAGCACACGTCGACACCGACGCCGATCTCGAGCGCCGCATAGGCGAAGGTCGGATTCCACTCGGTGACGACCCCATCGCGACCCCACTTCAGCGCAACGGTCTTGGGCCGATCGAAGATGCTCATCAAGGGCGCGCCACCCCAGCTGTGGAGGTGGTCCACGAAGCTTCGGATCAGGCTCTCAGCGGTTTCGTCTGGGACCTTGGACACGCGGACGGTCCGCGAGTACTTCAGACGCGAAGCGAAGAAGCGAATTCTTTGGATCGTCCCGTCGAGATACTCGACGTCCACCTGCCCGAAGTCGTGCTGGCTGAATTCGCCCGGCAGACCCTCGAAGCGGACGAGGGGCTTCTGATCCTTCGGCCGCACGGATGCGATCAATCCGTACAGGGCCGACTTTTGTCCGATGTAGCCGTCGAGGCGCATGCGCCGGACGACCTCGACGGACAGGAGTCCAGGCTCCTTCTCGACGAGATCCGTGACCCGTTTCCGGAAATCCTGGACCAGGCTCGGACGCCCGATGGCCCGCTCGAGACGCTCGGCTGCGTCGTCGACGCGCTCGACGTCGCCCTCCTTAACGACCCGCTTGACCGAACGGAGCGACACCCCGGCCAGCTTGGCGACCTCGCTCTGAGAGTGACCCGCCTTCAGCAATACCTTGATTTCATGACGCTTGAGCATGCCCAACATCCTCCCCCCTCACGCTCCGATGGGCGCGAAATGCGCCCGGAGCGAAGGGGTGTTCTAGCGCCGCCGGCCTCGGCCAGTGGTGCCAGAATTTCCGGAAGAGTCGGTGCCAGAATTTGTGGAACCCACAGGCGCTCAGCCGTTGTTCGACGGGATCATCGATCGCGACGTCTTGCAGCATTTCGAGATGCTGTACAACGGGAAATCCG
>JAQBEG010000009.1:0-4029 GCA_032123985.1 Deltaproteobacteria bacterium | reverse complement strand
TGAATTGACGAGTCGGATGATCGGCGCGTCGTCAGTCGAGTCGAGGAGGTCCTGCGGCCCCGAGATCTCGGTTGCGAGCGCATCGAGATCCTCGTTCGCTTCTTCCGCCAGTTGATCCGTCGAGGTGACGCCACGGTCGTAGGCGAGATTGATCGCGGAGAGGATCACGGACTCCCGCGCCAGCACGAGTTCGATCTCGGCACCGTCGAAGAGTAGATGGAGATCGTCGATGGGCGCTACGTCGAGGGGATCGGCGACAGCGACACGCAGCACGCCCTCGGATGCCCAGCTTAGGGGAAGTACTCGATGCCGTTTTGCAAACGTAATCGGAACTCTCGTCAGGAGCGTTTCGTCGACTTCCGCGGGATCGATGTTCGAGACAATCGCAAGACCTTGCTGATGACCTATGGCGTGAAGGACCTCGTCGGCGTTCAGGAAACCCTCTTCGATGAGTACATCGGAGAGTCGTTCATGGCTCTCGATTTGTCGCAGGCGGGCTTGTTCGAGTTGCTCCGGAGAAAGGCGTGTCTCGCGCACGAGAATCTGACCGAGTTCGAGGCTCTCTTCGCCATGTCCCGCACCGATTGCCGAGGTACTCACGGTTCGTCTCGATGCAACACCGTCACTGAGGAGGTGTAGCCGTAGGCCGCATCGAGCGTCTCGCCGGTTCGTTCGGCTTCCCGCAGATCGTCGAAGGGTCCCAGCTGGACGCTGAATACGAGGCGCCCTTCCGACTCCGAGGAAACTAGCGTTCCGTCATAGCCAGCGTCGAGCAGGGTTGTCAGCGTCTCCGTTGCATGCTCTTCATCCAGGTAGGTCGCAACCCAGATCGCATAGCGATTGCCTTCGGAAGCAGCTCGTTGATCTTCTTCCTGTGTACGGGCTGATCGCTCGTCGATTCGCTGCTCTTCGAGTTCGCGCATGCGTGCGAGCGGATAGCGCGCGGATTGTTTTTCGAGTTCCTGAATGGCGACCGACCCGCTCGTCGCAAAGTTTCGTTTGTAGTCGGCCAATTCTGGAAACTGCTTTTCGTTTCCGACCGCATCCTCGATTTCGAGTCGCTTCCGAATCGTCTGTTCTTCGAGGTCTTCGGAGCTTCGGACGATGTGCGGTGTAAGGAAGACGAGCAGGTTGATCTTGCGCAGAGCCGTCGCTTTGACTTTGAAGAGCCAGCCGAGGTACGGAATATCCATCAGCCACGGCACACCCGAGATGCTGTCGGCAAAGGTTTCGCTGATCAGGCCGCCGATGACGACGGTCTCGCCGTCGTTGACTACGACCGTATTCTCGACCTTTCGACTCGTCAGAGTGACGCCCACTTCGTCTACGTCTCCGGCTTTGGATTCCGAAACTTCGGTCAGCTCTTGAAAAATCTGCAAACGTAGAGTGTCTCCTTCGCTGATCTGAGGCGTCACGCGCAATGTGACGCCGATGTCCTGGCGCTCTACGGTCACGGCCTGGGCCAGATCGGGTCCACCGACGGCAGCGTCGGTTCGACCGGTCACGATCGGAATGTTGTTGCCGATTCGGATCTCCGCTTCTTCGTTGTCGGAGGTCAGAATATGAGGTGCCGACACGATGTTGACATCGGCGTTCGATTCTTCAGCGGAGATCTTGATGGCGAGATTGGATCCGTTGCGTTGCGATGGAGCGAGCGGGTTCAGCGCGTCTGCTGGATCATCAAACGACTGTGCTCGAATGGCTTGCCCAAGTAATCCAACGCCTTGCGCAATGCCGGGCGCAAAGGCGCTGCCGGTTGCGAAAATCAGGTCGGTATCGCCATTGATCAATCGGAAAAAGGTCTGGAATCCCAGTTCGAGACTGTCCGTGACGTCGACCTCGACGATCAGGGCCTCGACGAGGACTTGCGGCCGGGACACATCGAGCTTCTCGATGACGAGGCGGAGCGTCTCGTAGGCCTCCTTGCTGGCCTGAATGACGAGCGCGTTCGTGGCCGCGTCAGCTGTGATTGTTATGCCTTCAGCAAGTGGCGTGACTGCAGAACGAAGGCTCTGGACGTTGGCCGCGCCTGCCCCGCCAGCGTTAGACCTGGAGCCGCCACCACTCGACGCGCCGCTCAATAGGGAATTGAGCGTCTCGGAGAGCTCTTCCGAGTCGGCATGACGGAGGTAGTAGACGTGGATCCGTCCCCCGCCCGTGACCGGTATATCGAGCTTCTGGACGAGTGCGCGGATATCAGCCAGCTGTTGGCGCGAAGAGAGAACCAGCAGCGAGTTCGTGCGTTCATCCGTGAGGATTCTTACCGTCGGTCCGGCCAGCCCGCCGGCCGCCTGAGCAGCGGCCGCAGCGGGCTGAGCAGCGGCACGGCGCGCGCGGGTTCGTCGTTGTGCCGCGGTCGCTCCACTGGCAGCACTCGCGACTTCCGCGCCATAGATTTCCGACAACTGTTCGCCGAGGGTGTTCGCGTCGGCATGTTGGATTTTGATCACCGCGAGTTCCTGGCGGTAGCTCTCGACGTCGAGCGCATCCAGGATCGAGAGCAGCCGCCGGATGTTGCTTTCACTGTCGGTGACAATGATCGTGTTCGTTGCGGCGTAGGCGACGAGCGACGCGTCCTTTGAGATCAGGGGCTTGATCGTCTGGGTGATCGCATCGGCATCGATATAGCGGAGTGGCACGAGTCGGGTGACGAATCGATCTCGATTTCGAGAGGGACGCCCGTCCTTGATCGTGTCGATACTGGATTCCTTGACGTCGCGAATCGGGATGATCTTGTAGGTATCACCCGGGCCGAGTACGAGCGAGAAACCCTTCACCTTGAGGACAGATTCGAAGACGGCGAAGGCCTGGTCAACCGTAACCTTCGTTGGTGAAACGATCGTCACGCGTCCCCGCACGCGATCGTCATAAATGAAGTTGTAACCAGTCATACGCGAAATCGTATCGACGACGACGGGGAGCTCGACATCACTGAAATCCAGGGAAATGAGCTCTTCTTCTTGATCGTCGGCGAGATCCTGCTGAGCGAAGCCAGGGTCGATCGCAATAATGAATGCGAAGCAAACGGCACCGGTGAGGGCTGCGATTCGGATCAGCAATCGGCGGCGATGATCGGAATTCGGACGCAAGCTATTGCTTCTCCATGAGTTCGTCGGCCGTCGCCGACATAGTGAGGGCCTGGTCGCCGCGTTGAATCGACGTTTCGATCGATTCCGCCTCCGCGAATTCCTTGAAGATCTCGTTGGTCGCCTCGAGTCGGTCGACCACGATGCCATTCACCTCCGTGATGACGTCGCCGTTCTGGAACCCGATCTTCTCGAAAACGCTATCTGTCTTGATCGCATCGACCTTCATGCCTGTCATCTTGCCATCTTCGTAGTGAGGCACGATGCGTGCCGACGACAAGAGCCTGGAAATACCCTGCCCGTCATCCCCGGAAATTTTTTTCAGTCGTTCGTTCAGCGTTTCCTGCTTGTCTCTGACCGGCTTCCGTCTAGCTTGTTGACGCACGGGTTTGGATCGTGCGGCTTGACGTTTCGGATCGTCTTCGTGCAGGACGAGTTCTTCAGGCTTGCCGGCATTGTCGAGAATCACGCGTGTCCGTTCGATGGCGGTGACCTGGACGCGGGGATGTCCTTGCAGTCGATCGCCGACGGCAACGACCATGTGTTTTTTCGTTTTATTGTCTTCGATTGCCGCGCGAGAGCGCTCTTCTTGAGTGGCCGCGGCTGTTCCCAGGAGTCGTAGGGGGAGCTTGGTAGCCGTCAACGGCTCGTCGCTGACAACTTCTGCGCCGACCGAGACGTCGCCCGTGAGCTGAGCCCCGAAGAGGTTGCGTTCGAGGATCAGGGAAGGGGCGGCGCCACGCTGAGCGGCGTTCTGTTCGACTCGCGATGGGCCGGGATCGATGGAGCCTGGCTCGAGCGCTTCGGACCCGATCTGGGTAACGACATTCGCCACGAGAAAGCAGCATGCACCGAGCAGAGCTCCATTTACCGCCATGATTAGCCACGCACCCATCCTGCTCTGATTCCCCCTTGGCTTTTCAGGCGACCCGGTCATTTCCGA
>JAQBEG010000008.1:0-4193 GCA_032123985.1 Deltaproteobacteria bacterium | reverse complement strand
CAAGGTGACGCCTGAGGCGATCAACTTCATGGCCAAATACGGTCGCGGACTGATCTGTCTACCGCTCGACGAAGAACGGATGAACCTGCTCCATCTCAACAAGATGGTGCCGGACTACGAGAACACGGCTTCTTTTGGAACGGCGTTCACGATCTCGATCGAAGCACGCGAAGGCGTCAGTACCGGGATCTCTGCAGCCGACCGTGCGCGTACGATTCAAGCCGCGGTCGCTGCGAACGCAAAGGCGACCGATATCGTTCGCCCGGGTCACGTATTCCCGATCTGTGCCCGGCCGGGCGGTGTGCTTCGGCGCGTCGGCCAGACCGAAGGCTCGGTCGACCTGGCTCGTCTGGCGGGCTGTAGTGCGGCGGGTGTGATCTGCGAAATCATGAACGACGATGGGACGATGGCGCGACTGCCAGACCTCGTCGTCTTCGCAAAAGAACATGATCTCAAGATCGTCACGATCAAAGATCTGGTTTCCTATCGACTGCGAACCGAGCAGCTCGTGCATCGCTCGGCCGTCGCGAACATGCCAACCCGGTTTGGCGAGTTCAAGGCGATCGTCTTCGAGAACGACATCGATCATGTCGATCACATGGCCCTGGTGTTGGGTGAGATCGATCCCGACGAACCGATTCTCATCCGCGTGCATAGCGAATGCCTGACGGGTGACGCTTTCGGTTCGATGCGATGTGATTGCGGCGAACAGCTCGAGGCTGCGATGAAAATGATCTCGGATGAGGGCGCGGGAATTGTTCTCTACATGAGGCAAGAGGGGCGTGGCATCGGCCTCAAGAACAAGATCAAGGCCTACGAACTTCAGGACAAGGAAGGCCTCGACACTGTGGAAGCGAATCACAAGCTGGGATTTGGCGCGGACTTGCGGGACTATGGCGTGGGCGCCCAGATCCTCGCTGATCTAGGGGTCCACAAGATCCGTATCCTGACGAACAACCCCGGAAAGCGCGCCGGGATCAGTGGCTATGGCGTCGAAATCGTCGAGCGTGTTCCGCTCGAAATAGTGCCCAACGCCAGCAACGTAGACTATCTGCGCACCAAGAAAGAAAAGCTCGGTCACGTTTTGCACCTGATGTCCTGACGTGCACCGTTTCGCGTCTTGCTTCCTCGCCTTCGGTACAGGAATCGAGCGGACGCGGGGAACGACCGGCGCATTTGAAAACTGAGACAACGAGAGGAAATCATGTTCAAGTCGGTCGAAGACGTTATTCAACAGCTGAGCGATCAGGAGTATCTCTGCGACAAGCAGATAGCAACGGTCGTGTTTCTGGCCCAACAGCTCGATAAGCCGGTTCTCGTCGAAGGGCCTGCGGGCGTCGGCAAGACTGAATTGGCGAAGGTGGTGGCCGCGGCACTCGGGCGTGAAATGATTCGCCTGCAATGTTACGAAGGGCTGGATGAGGCCAAGGCGCTCTATGAATGGGAATATTCGAAGCAGCTTCTGTACACGCAGATCCTGAAGGACAAGGTTTCGGAGACCATCGCGGGCGCGGGGTCGCTTGCGGAAGCAGCAGATCGCGTGGGGGCAGAGGACTCGGTCTTCTTCTCGGAACGCTTCATCGTTCCGCGTCCGTTGATGCAGGCGATCTCATCCGAGAAACCCTCGCTGCTCCTGATCGATGAAGTTGATAAGTCGGATCCGGAATTCGAGGCATTTCTGCTCGAGATCCTGTCGGATTTTCAAGTCACGATTCCCGAGATAGGCACGATCAAGGCGAAGACCCAGCCCCTCGTCTTCCTCACGTCGAACGATGCCCGCGAGATGAGCGACGCGCTCAAGCGTCGCTGCCTGCATCTCTGGATCGACTATCCGAGCGAAGAGCTCGAGGTTCAGATTCTCAATCGAAAGGTGCCGAATATCGACAAGCGGCTCGCAGAGGAGATCGTCCAGATGATGAATCGCATCCGCGACCTCGATCTCAAGAAGACGCCTTCGATCTCGGAGACACTCGATTGGGCCAGGGCACTGCTCGCCCTGAATGCGGACGAGCTCGAAGATCAGATCGTCTTGGACACGCTGAATGTCATTCTCAAATACGAGGGCGATGTTCAGAAGGCTCAGAACGAGCTGGCGAAGCTGATCAAGAAGAAGACGGCCGAGGCGGCCGCTGAGAAGCCGCAGCAGGCTCCGCCCGAGCCGACCGCGAAGAAGGGGATCCTGCACTAACCATGCAGAAGAAGATCATCGAGTTTGTGAATCTACTTCGTAAGAGTGGCATCCGCGTTTCGGTTGCCGAGGCCATCGACGCGTTCAACGCGCTCGACGAACTCTCACTAGACGATCGTGATGTCTTTCGCGATGCGCTGCGTGCGGCCATGGTCAAACGCGGTGATGAGATCGCGACTTACGATGAGCTCTTCGAACTCTTCTGGTCAGGATTCTATGACAATCTGCGAGACGCCTTCGGTGGCATGGAAGGCGAGCTCGGAGAGATGGACATTGATCTGGAGCAACTGCTCGCGCAGATCGCCCAAATGATGGAAAACATGGACGGCGACCTCGACCTGGGCGAACTCGCCAAGGCCTTGCTGACGCAGGATCTCTCCCAGCTGGAGAACATGATCCGCCAGGCGGCCGAGCAGGCGGGAACGCAGCGTATCGAGAACATGCTGCAGGTTGGCTTCTTCAGTCGCCGAACGACGGAGCAGCTCGGTATGGAGGGGGCTGCACAGGAACTCGAGGGTCTGGCCGAGCGGATGCGTGCCCAGGGAATGGGCGACGCAGCGATCGCGCAGATGCAGGAGTTGATCCGAAAGTTGATGGAGACCGTCCGCCGTTCGGTCCGCAACTTCACTGAACGGGAACTGCAGCAGCAAAATCACAACTACATGGAGAAATTCCGTCGCGAGATGCTGACGGAAAAGAGCTTCTATCACTTGACCGAGGACGAGATCTTGCGGATGCGCGACGTCGTCACGCGTCTGGCGCAGCGGATCAAGAACGTTCTCTCGATCCGAAAGAAGCGACTCAAGCGCGGAAAGCTCGATCTGCATCAGACGCTGCGCCGAAACATGGCGCGCGGCGGCATTCCGTTCGAGGTCGTCTACAAGACTCGCCGCAAGGACCGACCGAAGCTCGTGATCATGTGCGACGTGTCTTCGTCCGTCGCCAATGTCTCGCGATTCATGCTCCAGTTCATGTATAGCCTTCAAGAAGCGTTCACCAAGATTCGCTGTTACGTCTTCGTGGCGGAACTCGGCGAGGTCACGGACGTCTTCCACGATAGGGACGTGAGCAGCGCCGTCGAAAGGGCACTCGAGGGCGGCGATGTCATCAACGTGTACACGCGCAGCAATTTCGGCTTTGCCTTTCACGAGTTCTGGAAGAATCATCTGTCGGCGGTGGACAACAAGACCACCGTTATCATCCTCGGTGACGCTCGAAACAATTACAACGATGCTCGTGCATGGTGTATTCGAGACATCCAGAACAAGGCGAAGAATCTCGTCTGGCTCAATCCCGAGAGCCCGAGCGCCTGGGGCTTTGGCGATTCCGTAATGGATCGTTACCTGCCCTACTGCGATGTCGTTGAGGAATGCCGGAATCTGCGACAGCTCTCGAAGGTCGTGGATTCGATCGTTCTCTGAACGGAGGATCCCGATGTCATCTTCTTCAGAAGCGTCCATCGAAGAGTTCGAAGATCGCGCAGCGCGTCTCGCCAACCTGGGTACCAGCGTTGCGGCGAAGGACGAGGCGACACTTTCCCTGGTGATTCTTCGGGATGTCGCCGTCGTGTCGACCCTTCTCTCGATCTTTGCCGCGGCCGAATCATGGGCGACGGTTTCGGGGCTCGCTATCGCCTCGCTCCTCTCCGTCGTCGACGGACTGCTCGTTGGCGCCGCTACGGCTGCATTGATGCACGAATGGGGACATTTCGTAGGTGCGCGACTCGCGGGTGGTCACGCACCGCTCAGGCCGATTCGCGATTTTCTCCCGATCTTCGACTTCGACTACAAGAACAACGCAGCACGCGCGTTCGAATGGATGAGCATTGGCGGTAACGTCGGGAACATCAGCGTCCTTCTCATCTTCTTCCTGGTGTTACCGCTAGACAGTGCGGGCGCCGCAGCATTGGTCGCCGGGGCCTTTGGCTTCACCGTCTTTGCTGGCGGGATCGAGTTCCCCGTGATCAGGAAGGCCCGAGCGGGAATGTCGGGAATCGAAGCGCTCG
>JAQBEG010000007.1:0-5022 GCA_032123985.1 Deltaproteobacteria bacterium | reverse complement strand
GCCTATCAATCGACAGAACTCTGTCGTTCTCCGCCGCGGCCCCCTGGCCGTGGCGGTTAAGATTTTCCGCGCGTAGAGATTACGAAGTGCGTTCGATGATCGTTGTGACGCCGATCACCATCGATCACAAATGGACATCGTTCAGAATACGCGTCGCCAACCCCCCACAGTCGAGCAAACCTACTCCGTCCGCTGCAGACTCTCGAGATACGTGACCAGCGGGTCGAGCGTCGCTCCTACCAGAGCCTCGGGATCCGAGTAACGCTCGTACTCTACGCTCAGCTCTTTTCCCCAGACCGGCATGCCACCGCGCGCACCGCCGGCATCGTGTGCATCGGGCATTGCGCGACCATCGATCCACTCTGCGATCTCCGCGCGATCGAAGCGGCCGCCGCGGCGGGCGGCGATCAATCGGAGGTCGGGGCGCGGCGTAACAGACGGCTCGGCGACGCCGACGAAGCCACTACCGTCGATCCCATGACAGCCCATGCAGAGTCGCCTAAACGTACTCTCGCCCTGTGCGGCGAGCCAGGGGTATGCGAGAGGGTCGTTCACCCAACACGGCTGGCCGTGTTGAGCGGGTCGGTCGAAATCACAATCGAGCACGAGCGGCTGCCCGGTCAGCGTCAGTCTCGAATAGTGCACGCGCCAAATCACACGGTTCAGCTCGCCCAGACCGAATTGCAGGACGACTCGATAGGTCTTGCCATATTCATGACCCGCAACAGCTAGCTCGGGCGTCTCGAACGCAAAAAGCCCGTCCGAAGAGAGCGAAACCTGCTTGCGGACGTAGAGATTGGCGCTCTCGCTATAGACCACGTGCAGCGTTAGTTGCGCGCCGTCTGTTTGAAGCTCGCCGCCGTGCAGGCGACCGGAAATCGCAGGTGCGACCGGATAGAGACGCCCGGGGACCGTGCAGGCGACCGCGAGGACAACCCAAGCGAGGAGACAGAGTACGCGGCCCAATTGATGAAGGGCCGACTTCTTCTCCCGATCGAAGAGACTGTCTTCTTTTGAATCCGAATGGAAATCTTGGACAGGATCTTTCATCGACGGGTCATTGTAATTGAGTTCCCTAGGATCGGCTCGCGATCCGGAAATAGCGGGCGCCCTCGCCTCGGGATTCCTCAAGATGGGGATATTTCACGCGGAACGCTTCGAAGACACGCGCCTTGACGGAGTCATCGGAGACGCTCTCGAGCCGTGCCGTGTAGACCACCCCGTCGATGCGGACGCGAACCCGGGGATCGACCCCAACGCTTCGGACCCACTCGCGCTCATCAGGATCATTGGCTCCGGATAGGAGCGAACTCGCGACGTAGGCTTCGCCATCCACTACGGCGAGCCACAGATTTACGGAGCCGGGATCTTCGAGAGCCGTCTCGAGCTGTATCTGCATTACCTCCGAAGCGCCATTCCAATCTGTCGGCCAGTCCCCCTCTTCTCCGGACAAACGACCTCCCGCGAAAGGTCCAATCGGCCCGATCGATCCACACGCCACACACAGCGCCAGCGCGAATAGACACGCGACTCTATGCAGATTCATCGGAATGACTCCTGCGACTCTAGTTGGTCAGCTTGACATCCATCGCGGGTTTCTCGAGCCACGCGGCGACATCCTTGCCGAGCGTCTTGGCACAGCGCTGAAGACTACGGCAGACACCGCCAAATCCCCAGGGTCCGCCCATCGAGGTCCGCCGCGCGGTGATGGTCCCGATCACTTTTCCGTTTTCGCGCAGCTCGCCGGTAATCGTCAGGGACTTGGCTGAGGGTCCTCCTCGCTCTCCAACGTCTGTGATCTGGACTTTGAGCACTCGGCCCTTGGCGCCGGCAACGTCCGCTGCGAGTTTCACGGAGGCGTTCTTCTTCGCGAATTCTTCGATGTACCCCGGAACCTTCTCGAGCAGGTCACACTCGGCTTTTACAGCGTCGCGAACGGTGATGCCATCCTTGAATGACACCGGACTGAGGATCGTGAGTGATTCATCTGCCGATGCAGCCGCCGATGCGAAGATCAGAACCAAGGTCAAAACGAAACTCGTCGATCGATCACGAATCATTGCAGATCCCTCTTTCATGCGAAGCCCAGTTCATGTGAAGCCCAATGATTGAAGCTCAGTCAAAACCACTGCGCCGACTCGAAACTCGACGCGCGAGACTCCCAATCCTACAGAATCAGATTTTTGGCGCCCACGATGACGGTCGGCCCGAAGCGGCGAGCGCGGTATGCTCGCGTGCGCGAAAAACAGTGAGCACGGCCGTGTCGCATGGCGCGCCAGTGCGCCACTGAATCCGGGAGAGTGACGATGGGTCGGAGAGTCCTGGTGACCGGAGGCAGCCGCGGAATCGGCCGAGCGATCGCCATGCACGCGGCACGCGGCGGCTTCGATGTCACGCTCAGCTATCGCACGCGAATCGATGACGCCGCGGAGGTGGTCGCCAAGATCGTGGCGGAAGGCCACTCGGCTTCGTGCGTTCAGCTCGACGTGTCGAACCGCGACGCGACGTCTTCGGCGATCGACGAAATGCTGGCAGAATGGGGCCCCTTCTACGGGGTGGTCTGCAATGCGGGCGTGACCGCCGACGCACCCTTTCCGGGGATGAGCGGCGACGCCTGGGACCACGTGCTGCGCACGAACCTGGACGGGTTCTACAACGTCCTGAAACCACTGACACTGCCGATGATTCGTCTGCACGAGGGGGGCCGGATCGTCGTTCTGTCCTCCGTCGCGGGCCTCATGGGAAATCGCGGCCAGGTCAACTACAGCGCGTCGAAGGCGGGCCTGATCGGGGCGACCCGCGCGCTCTCGTTGGAGCTCGCCAAACGCAAAATCACCGTCAACTGTGTAGCGCCCGGGCTCATCGATACCGAGATGGTGGAAGATCTACCGGCGGCGCAGCTGGGCGCCATGATTCCGATGCGTCGATTCGGCACGCCCGACGAGGTCGCCGCCGTGGTCGACTTTTTGCTCTCGGATGAGGCGAGTTATGTGACGGGGCAGACGATTTCGGTCAACGGCGGAATGGCCTGATTCGATTTCCTGCTAGTCGACTCGCTCGACGCTCGTGGTGTCGATGATCAGCTCGTATCCGAACCATCCATTGCTGAGAATCGCTCGACGTGGAACGGCGAAACCGTCGATCCATCCCTCGTAGCGAACAACGAGTTCGCCACGTTCGGGCCGACCCGCGACCGAAAACCTGCGTTCCTCGAGAAAGCCGTCTCCGATTCGCTCTCGGATCTCGAGCCCAGCACGCATAGCCTCACGTTTGCAGTTAGAACAAATCGAATCTTCTTCGATCCACGGATAGAAGACGCGTTGTACGTCGGCGAGAATGCGCTCGGGGAGAAAGGGCAACTCCCGCCCGGTCCGGTTCTCGAAAGTGACGCCGCGATCATCGAGCGTCAGGCTGAATCCCACCGTGTTCATCGGACCCAGACCCAGCAGGAGAAGTTGGCTCCCCCGCTTCTGGAGAACAGCCTCGAAGCTCTCTTCCCGATCCTGCCATCGCACGCTGACGCTCTGTTTCATGACAAGATCATCTCGGAGCGCACCAACGGGGAGCAGGTTCCCGACCTTCGCATCCGTCATCGACGACATCTTCGAAGTCGAGGCCTTCTCGTCCGCCTGCATCGTTGCGCAGCCGGACAAGGTGATCACGAAACACACGCAAAGAGCGATCTTCGTCAGCACGTTCTGCTCTCAGCTTCGCTGTTTCGGCCGCACCAACACGAGCATTGTCGGTGCAAGAAACAGGCTGGTGGTGATTCCAACGGCGGCGGTCAATCCGAGATTCGACAACACCGGGTGATCCGACATCGCAAGAAGTCCGAATGCGACGACCGTCGACACGCAGGCGAGCAGCGCTCCGCAAAGTGCGGCCGCGACGCTTCTCGGATCCGACTCATCATAGGCATCGACCAGAAACACACTGTAGTCAACGCCCATGCTCACGACGAATAGCAGAGCAGTGAGCGAAATCAGGTCGACTCCGCGTCCGGCCAGCGTGAGAACCGAGACCGTGACGCCCGCTGCGATGACCGAGGGGACGAAGGATACGAGCGTTCGGCGAGGTTCTCGATAACGCAGCGCGAGCAAACACAACACGACGAGAAGCCCCCAGGCCAGAAGCTCGACCGTACTCTGCTGATAGTCCAGCTGTGCCGCATTGAAGAGATCCGATTGTCGCAGGAAGATCGCCTCGGGAAGATCCGCGAGTCGCGCGTCGATCGCCTCCGCATCTGTCACGCCGTGCAGAAACGTAATGAAACCCACCCGCTCGCCCAGACTCACACGAAACGAACGAATCAGCGCTCCCGCCGGCGAGACGAGCAGATGATCGAAAGTCATGGTCTCGGGGAGCGGTTCGGCGAGAGACGCGAGGAATGGATCGAACGCCCCGTCCGCAAAGCCTTCTTCAGCAAAGATGCGCCGCAGGCGATCTGGGAGCGAAGCATCACGCTTTGCGGTCATCGCGATCGAATGCTGCAAGTGAGGTCCCGGCAGGAGCGAGGCAAGGCTCCGCTGCTCTTGGAGCTCGCCGTTGGCGATCGCATCGCGTAGTCGTGAAGCGACTTCGTCGTTCGAATCGAGTGCCTCCCCCTCGTCGTCCCCGATCGCCACGATGAATCGCATCTGTTCGAAGCGAGCGACTTTCGCCTGAACGCGCTCGTCTTCCGCGACGAGGCTCGGGTCCATGCTGTTGAGACTTGCAAGATCGGAGTTCCATCGGGCACTCGGAAGCACGACCGCGATGAAAAAAATGGCAACGACGGGAACGAATGCCAGAGACCGACGCCTTTTCTTCAGCCAACCGAAGCCACTACCGATGCCAGCAACGAGTCGATCGCGCGCCGCAACCTCCAAGGTATTTTCTGGCATGAGCGAGGGCAGCAGCAACACCGTGGAAAAAAAGGCTGTGAGGATGCCTACGACCGAGAAGCAGGCAACCTCTCGCAGACCCACGAGCGTCGAGGCGGAAAGCGCGACGAAACCTGCGGTCGTCGTGATCGCGCCGGTG
>JAQBEG010000006.1:0-7275 GCA_032123985.1 Deltaproteobacteria bacterium | reverse complement strand
CAATATTGGGCGCAACGCCGCGGTCGACCATGGCAAGACGGTTGCGGTCTTCTCGCTCGAGATGACCACGCGCTCGCTCGTGATGCGAATGCTCTCCTCCGAGGCCCAGGTCGACTTCGCGGCGTTCCGTAGCGGATTGATCTCGACCGATGCGCATTCGCGTTTGATGGCCGCCGCCAGCCGGCTGGCGGAGGCCAAACTCTGGATCGATGACACCGGTGCCGTCTCGGTCCTCGAGATGCGTGCGAAATGTCGCCGGCTCCATTCGCAGCACGGACTTGATCTAGTGATCGTCGACTATCTTCAGCTCGCCCGGGGCGATCGGAATACGCAGAGTCGTGAGCAGGAAATCTCGGAGATCAGCCGCGGGTTGAAGGGCCTTGCGAAGGAGCTCGACATTCCGGTGATGGCTTTGTCCCAGCTCAATCGCGGACCCGAGACCCGCAAAGAAGACAAACGTCCGATGCTCGCCGACCTTCGGGAGTCCGGAGCGATCGAGCAGGACGCGGACATTATCGGATTCATCTACCGAGACATCGTCTACAACAAAGAGACGGAGTACGAGAATCTGGCCGAGTTGATCCTCGCGAAACAACGCAACGGTCCGACGGGTACGGTCAAGCTCGAGTTCGAAGGTCGCTTTGCCCAGTTTCGCGATTGGCCGCTTTCGGATAACCCGTACGAAGGCGCGGCGGGCACGGGGGACTTCCGATCGGCGTCGCAAGACGATTTCGCGGGCGGTTCCTTCGGGTCGGATACCGACCCGGGCCGGCTCTAGGTGCCGAGTCTTCGCCGGCCTCGGGCGATTAGGCCCGGAGCCCGAATCGCCATCGCCGCTCCGGCCGGTCCGGTCGATCCGGAGGCGCTCCGATCGGGTCTCACTTCGCTCGAGCGACTCGGCTTCGAGACGGTCGTGCGCGAGGATGTACTCGACCGCGATGGCTATCTCGCAGGTTCCGATGAGCGTCGCGCTACCGAATTGATGGAGTTCATTCGCGATCCGGAGATCGACGCGATCGTCTGCGCGCGGGGGGGCTACGGCTGCCACCGAATTGTTGCCGCACTCGATGCGGCGGCCTTTCGAAAGGCTGCGAAGCCGCTGGTGGGTTATAGCGACATCACGACCCTGCTTCTCTGGCAACGAAAGCATGCCGGACTGCTCGGAATCCACGGTCCGATGCTCGAGAAGAAGGACGCGCTCGATGGAGAAGTCGGTTCGGCGCTGGTCCGCGCGCTCCAGGGCACCGGGCCGCTGCCGCGATATGCCGGACAAACGCTCGTTGGGGGATGGTGTGAAGGGCGGCTGGTCGGGGGGTCGCTCACGGTCTGTGTGGCGAGTCTCGGCACACCGTGGGAGATCGACACGCGGGATTCGATCTTGATGCTCGAGGACGTGACCGAACTGCCCTATCGAATCGATCGTATGCTTCAACAGTTAAGGGCCGCTGGGAAATTGGATCAGGCCGTCGGAATCGCGCTCGGTGGGTTCACCGATTGCGAGGACGAGCGTTATCCGGAATGGACGAGCGAGAGGCTTTTCGACGATGTCTTCGGTTCGCTCGGCATTCCGGTCGTTACGGAATTGCCCTTTGGGCACGTTCCGGAGAACCGTCCCTGGCCCTTCGGTGGGCGGGGTGCGCTCGATGGGTCGCGTGGCGAGATCGAGATATTGGAATCAGCCGTGACGACGCGGTAGGGTGCCAGCGAGACGTTTTCGATTGATTGCTGCGACTTCTTTTTCTTTTTTTTGGGGGGGGTACGGAGCGAAATGAAGCGGAGTCTGATCGAGCGAAAGCTCGGCAAGGTTGAAACGGCCCTAGACAAGGCCATCGAAAAACAGGAAATCCCGGGCGCTGTCGTGCTCGCGCGGATGCCACGCGAGGGCGAAGTTCTCGAATATGCCTGGGTGCGCGGCCTCGCCGCCGCACGTCCGGAACGGCTGCCAATGCGTCGAGACACGATCTTTGATCTCGCCTCGCTGACGAAGCCCATGGCCACGACGACGGCGATCATGCTGCTCGTCGACGAGGGATCGATCTGCCTTGACGATCCCGTCGCCAAATCGCTTCCGAGCTTTGCCGATCGAGGCAAGGATGACGTCACGATCCGACAACTGCTGTGTCATTGTGCCGGACTGAAGCCGTGGCGGGGTTTCCACAAACTCTTGATTCAGAAAGAACGCAAGACCGGCGAGCGATTGATCGGAACCAAAGAAGGGCGCGAGTGGATTCTCGATCGGGTGCTTCGTTCGGGGCTCGTTCACGAACCGGCTGAGGCCGCGGTCTACGGGGACTTCGATTTCATCGTTTTGGCTGCGCTGGTCGAAGCGGTGTCACACCAACCTTTCGACGAGTTTTGTGAATCGCGAATCTTCGCGAGGCTCGGACTCGCGGACACGCGCTTCTTTCCGATTCCGGTCGATGGTTCACAGGCGGCTCCGGATGCGATTCGGCGCCGTGTGGCCGCGACCGAGAATTGTCCGTGGCGCGAACGGATTCTCTGGGGCGAGGTCCACGATCCGAACGCGTCGGCCATGGGCGGAGTGGCTGGCCATGCAGGACTGTTTTCGACCGCGGATGACGTGTTGAAGTTTGGACAATTCTTTCTGGACGCGTGGCACGGGCGAAGCGAAGCGCTCCCGCCCGAGAGGGTGCGAGAGTTTTCGAAGCGACAAGGGCTGCCCGAGTCGTCGGACTGGGCGCTTGGTTGGGATACGCCGACCGCGGGCGTTTCCTCCTCGGGCAAACATTTTTCGACACACTCGGTGGGACATCTGGGCTTTACTGGAACGTCGCTCTGGATCGACCTGGAACGCGAGCTGATCGTCGTCATGCTGACGAATAGACTCCATCTGGTCGCCAAACGAAGCCGCTTCGACCTCCGACCGAAAGTCCACGACGCCATCGTCGAGGGCCTGACTGCGGAATGAGCGGCCCTGCGAACGACTCGAAGCTCCCGAGCCGCCTCGACCACGTTCATTTCATCGCCATCGGCGGAACGGGCATGGGCTCGCTAGCCGGTCTCTTGAAGGCGCGCGGCGTACGGGTCACAGGCTCCGACAAGAAGCTCTACCCCCCGATGAGTACGGCGCTCGCCGATTGGGGCATCGACGTTGTCGAGGGTTTCTCGGCCTCGAACGTATATGTTCGAAAGCCCGATCTCTTCGTGATCGGAAATGCCGTTCGCCCCGACAACCCGGAAGCGGTCGCCGCGATGCAGTCCGGAATTCCGTATCGCTCGTTTTCCGACGCGCTTTATGAACTCGCCATCGCAAAACACCATTGCATCACGGTTAGTGGAACGCATGGCAAGACGACGACCACGAACCTCGTCGCGCAGATTCTGTTGACGACTGGGCGAGACCCATCGTTGCTCGTTGGCGGAATTTCGCTCGACTTCGACGGGTCCTTTCGCGAGGGCGAAGGCGACTATTTCGTTGTCGAGGGTGACGAATACGACACGGCATTCTTCGACAAGACCCCGAAATTTCTTCATTACCACCCGGATACTCTGATTCTCACTTCGGTGGAGTTCGATCACGCGGATATCTATCGAGATCTCGAACACGTGAAGTCGGCGTTTCGTGAGCTCGTGACGTCGATGCCGGCCTCTGGGCGAATCGTTGCCGCGATCGGACATGAAGGCGTGCGTGATGTCCTTGCGGACGCGCCGTGCAAGGTGCGGGGTTATGGCGTACTTCATGAGGGCCGTGAATTGCAATCCGGTCCCGCTGAAACGTTGGGCTGGTGGGCAAGTGATCTTCGCCCGGAATCGGGCGGGCTTCGTTTCCGGCTAGATGATCGGGATCGCGGGCGTTCGTTCGAGGTAACGAGCCCTCTTTTTGGCGCGCATAACGTTGAGAACGTGGTTGGGGTTTTGGCGACCCTCGATTCGCTCGGCGTCCCGGTCGAAGAAGCGATCGATGCGCTGCGCAGCCATCGTGGCGTGAAGCGTCGGCAGGAAATCCGGGGCGTCGCCGCCGGTGTGACCGTAATCGACGATTTTGCTCATCATCCGACGGCCGTTGCCGGTACGATCGAGGCGATCGCGCAGAAATATGCGGGGAGCCGCGTCGTTGCGCTGCTCGAGCCACGTACGAATACGAGTCGCCGGGCGCTGTTTCAGGATGACTATGTGATTGCGCTCTCGCGCGCGGATCGGGTCGCCATTGCAGAGGTCGGCGACGAGCCGATCTACAGCATCACGGGCGAGGTCACGGAGTGTCTTTCCGCGCTGGCCGTCGCCGAGGCTTTGCGCAATCGCGGATGTGAGGCGAGAGCATTCGCAGGGATCGACGAGATCGTAGATTGGGTCGTTTCGGGGCGGCAGGAAGGCGACGTCGTGCTGGTCATGAGCAATGGCGCATTCGGCGGGATCTGGGAGAAGTTGTTGACCGCGCTTCGCGCTGCGACCTAGGTCGTCGATCGGGTTGGGGCCGCGGTGAGATCGCGGCGATCAGAACGTCACTTCGATGGCACGCGGCGATCGGGGAAGGTTCGCAAACGCCTTCGCGGTATCCGTCAAAACGCCCAGAAATCTGACACGCGATCCGGATCGATCGGCACGGTCGTGAGTTCCTGAATTCGCCGACCGATGATATTTGCGATGACCAGAAAATCTGCATCCAGAACGCGGTCATCGATTTCAGCGTAGGCGTGACAGATCATCGCGGCTCGCTCGTTGCTGACCATGACATCTTCGATCTCGGTTTTGAGGCCACCGACGCCAATTTCACCGATCTGTGCGAGATATTCGAAGACGTTGTCTGCGCCCTTGATGTCGCCTTGAAAGGGGCCAATGCCCTTGAGATGCCACACGATGTCTGGTGCCCATAACGCACGTAGCGTCTGCCGATCACCTTCATTCGCTGCCTGAAGGCAATGATGCACGAGGAGCGAGTTTGGATGCTCGATCATTAGGTTCTCCCAGAGAACAGGGCGCACGCGGATCATAACGCTAAAACATGCTTTTGTGTCACGTAGGACGCGAATTCAATAGACTAATGCGATGGACGGATATCAGCGCGCAATCGGTGGGCTCGAAATGATTCTCGCGGTTTTTGCAGATCGCTACGAATACGATGCGAATGGACGTTTGGTGGATATACGCAGCGACGGGATCTTGCCCCGATTTGTGCTAGGTCGCGCTTCAGAGGGTTGTATCTGGCGTTTCAGCGCGAATATCGAGCGCGACCAACTGTTAGCAGTCGCGCGACTGGCGGGTCGGGAGTCGGGATTTCCCATCGCAGGGGAAAAGCCCGCGCCGCCGCCTGAACGCCTCGTGATGATCCGACGCTTGCTGGGAAGGGAGGGTGCAGAAGCCGATGCCCGTCATGAAATTTTGACACGAGAGGGTGTCGAGGTCGCCGAGCTCTGGACGATCGATTAGGCCAAATCAGGCCAGGTGAGCCTGCTAGTCGACGGGCACGCCTTCACGAGTCCAGCCCAGGGCTTCGGCCATGGCATGATAGATGTAGTTCTGTTCCTGCACGCCGTGAAAGAGCGCAGCGCCAGGGCCGCCCGCAAAGATCGGAACGTCTTCACCAGCATGTGTTTCGGTGGGCATTGGAACGTTGGCTTCCTGTCGATAGTTCGGATCTTCGGTATCGACATCGGTGAGATCGGGACGGCGGTTGCCTTCGATATGGCCCGGTCCATTCGCATAAGAGAGAGTCGTATAGGGTCTGCCCTTGGCATCTCGGCCGATTTCGTCCGCGTCGTCCGACTTCCAGTTGAAACCGACGACCTTCCCGAGGATCGGATTCCCCCGTTTCGGGTAGCCCGAGATCACGAGCGTATGGCTATGGTCCGCAGTCACCACGATGAGCGTATCTTCGTCGCTGGTCTTCTTCAGCGCGACGTGGACGGCATCCGACAGGGCGATCGTATCGGTGAGAGCGCGGTAGGCGTTGCCCGCATGATGGCCGTGGTCGATACGGCCACCTTCGACCATCAGGAAGAAACCATCTGGATCCTTGGAGAGGAGGTCGATGGCTATTTCGGTCATTTCTGCGAGTGAGGGTTCGCCCGCCGCGTCGTCTGCGCGATCGGCCTCGAATTTCATGTCACCGGGTTCGAAAAGGCCGAGTAGATGCGTCGTCGTCTCGAGGTCGAGCGAAAGCAGTTGCTCACGGTTCCAGACGTAGGCAGAGCCATCACGCATGTCGATCCATTCTTTCGTCAAATTGCGGCCATCGAGCCGATTGCCCGATTGTTCTGGATTCTCCGGGTCCGGCGTGCCCTGCGGTGTGAAATGGATCCGGCCGCCTCCCAGTGCGAGTTCGAGACCGTCGCCATGGGGGAATTCGAGGAGTTGGCGAGCAATATCGGGAAAATCATCATCTCGCGCCTGCTTGGACATTTCGGAATCGTCCTCCCAGGAACGAAAGGGCACGTGGGCATAGCATCCCGCAGGCGTTGCGTGGGTCATGCCCGTGGTCGAGACGATGCCGGTGGCAAGTCCACGGTCTTCCGCTTCCTCGAGGATCGTGAGAACGCGCGACAATTCGACACTCGTGTGGTCACCGCGTCGAATTCGCTCGTCGACTCCCAGCACGGCCGTCTTGGTTTTTATGCCCGACATGATCGCTGTCATCGTCGATGCCGAATCGGAGACCTGCGCGTCTGTGTTGTAGGTCTTGGAGAACGCAACATGAGGCAGGGTGTCGAAGGCGAGCCGATTCTCCTCTCCGGGCTCTCCGCGAATCTGCCCCTCGAGAATTCGCGCGGCCGTGACGGTGGAGATTCCCATGCCATCCCCGACAAAGAGGATCACGTTCTTCGCTCGACGTGGGTTGGAGTCGAACTGGCTGGCCTTGGCCACCGTCTTTCGGCCGGCGGCGAACCAGGCATTTTGCTCTCGGTCATCGGAGCTGTCGTTGGAGCTGTCGTTGGAGCTGGCATCGGATTGGCGATGCTTCGGATCCTTGTTTTGTGCGGTGGACTCGATCGGGTGAAGAGCGGTGTAAGCGGTCGCGAGCACGAGGCTCGCGATGAGCGACGAAAGAGTGCGTGCGGGCATGAAATCTCCGAGCGATGGCCGTCCCGACCGTCCCCGGCCGTCCTGGTCGATGTCCATTCCTGTAGCCGAATGCGAACGCGGCGCCGCAGCTCAAACGTCGAGGCCGCCCGAGCGCATCAGCGCGAGTGCATTGCTCTTTTCGACGACGCCCTGTCTCAGCGTGTAGTCGAAATGCATCTTTCCCGCCTCGAGGTGATCCTCGAAGTGGACGTTTTCGAGTTTCCCGTCGCTCTCGGGAACGATCTGGGTGAGGGC
>JAQBEG010000005.1:0-8653 GCA_032123985.1 Deltaproteobacteria bacterium | reverse complement strand
CGATACCGGTCGAGACGCTCAGGTCTTCGAAGTTGTAAGCTGCACGGAAGCCACCAGAGCGCCGCTCCGTCTCGGCCTCCGTTTGGCGATCATGGGTCGAACCGTCTTCCCAGTTGACCCCAAGGCTCAGGGTTTTGATCGGGGCGTACGTGATCCCTACGGATCGCGTGAGGCCGGTGACTGAGCCGTGTTGATATTGGTTCTCTGCGTATACGCTCGCACTGTCCGAGAGTCGAGAGCGCGATCCGACGGTGACGCTTCCGCGGCGAGCGACACGTCCGTCATAGCCACGTTCGTCGTCGAGCGCGTAGTTCAGATAGAGCTTGTTGCGTTCATTGTGCTGATACGTCCCTCCGAGTTGGGCAGCCGCACCCAGGTTTCCGTGTGAGGCTTCGGCATCGACGGAGATTTTCTCATTGACGCGATAGGCACCGCCCACGCCGCCTCGATTGTTTTCCTCCCGGTCGCCGGTCGATTGGACTGTCGCCTGGCCGAAGGCATAGGTTCGCAAGCCGATCTTCGTATCGAAATCTACCTGCAGAACGGTGTCTGTTCTGTCGCCTTCCTCTTGCGTGCTCGCTACCACATTCGAGTTGTCGCTTCGCTCATCGTGGCGCGCTCCGACCTGCACGCTCCAGTCTTCGGTCAGCCGGTAGCTCACGTCCACTTCGGCGGCCGTGGTTTCGAGCCCCTGATCCTGAACGACACGATCCGCTTTTGCGACCACGTCGACGCCGTTTACGACGGGTACCGTCAAGATGCCGCCGTACTGGTCGGTTTCGGTTTGTGTTTGAAGGCCCGGCGCCGAATAGCCCGCTTCGAGGCGCTGCCCATAGAGACTGAGCTGACCCCTCGCGCCGCGCAACCAGTCGCCGAATCCGATACTCAGATCCGCTCGGTAGCCAAAGGCGTCCTGGTTCCCCGACTGCGGGATGAACGGGTCATCGAAGTCGAAGCCGCCGTCGTCCGATCGAAGGGTTGTCGAGACGAGTCCGTCACTTCGAGCGGCTTGTATCTTCAGCCAGGACTGCGTGGTCTTCCGCAGCGTCAGGTCTGCTGCGTAGAGACTGCTGTCGGCATCGCCTCCGTTGTTGCTGGCCGTGATGCCGAGCTTCGCATAATCATTCAACCAGAAATGCCCCTGGCCGCCCGTATTGAGTGTGTCGACGTCGTCGAAGCCGGGCGTGTACTCGTACTGCGCGACGAGCCAGACTTCGTTGCCGCTCAGTCCGTCGCTTCGCACGAGCAGTCGATCGTTGGCGATTGCCGAGATGGGTTCTGACAGCAGGACGCGGCCCTGGATGTAGTCGATGTCGTAGTCGAGCTCCGGCTGAAGCCCCACGGTCTCGATGACGATTCCCGAAACCTTATCGCGCACTTCGATGCGAAGTCGGTCGGAGCCGATCAAGAGATCTTGTCGCTGCAAGAAGTAGACGGAGCCGCCGGTGCCACGAAATTCTTCTCGGCTCGGCACCGTGCCTGGATCGGATGCGAAGGCATCTATGAGCACGCGACGTTCGCCGAACGCGGTCGTGGCGTCGGATTGGAAATGTGCGTTGGCGCCATAGAGCCCGCGTTCGACGAGAGCCAGCTCATTCTCGTTATAACGAACGACAAAGTTGCCCCACATCAAGTGATCGTCGCCCTTGTTGAGTTTGACGAAGAACTTGCCAAGCGTGGGCGCCAGCTCGTCGATGCTGCTGTCGTCACCAAAGGTCGGGTAGTGGTAGTCGGGATCGAGGCGTCGGAAGAGCGCGTCGGGTGACTTGTCGAGAAAATTAGTGAACAGGTCCTGGACCGGCCCCTCCCGCGTGTCCGCGCTAGCCGTCAGTTTCCAATCCTCACCGAATTTCCCTTTCGTGAAGAAGGCGATTCGGCCATCCGCGATAGAGTCGAGATCGGTCGAGTTGTTGCCGTCGAGTTCATTCGGCGTATCGCCACTCAGATCCATCGAAAGCGTCAGGTCGGCGATGCCGACGAAGAACCAATCGTCGCGTTTCAGTTCGAGATCACGCAAGAAGAGTTCGCCATTGCCCTCTTCGTCGAGGACTGCGACTTCTACTGTGTGTAGACCGTCGGGCAGCAACACTTCGCCCACGAAATTGCCCTCCGCGTCGACGGGGAGCTCGGTACCGGCAAGCCAGACGGTATGATCCGGCGGGACGCCGCTGCCGCCCACTCGGACTGCGCCCGATCCGCCGATCGGGATGTTCTGCGCAGTCGGTTCGCTCTCGCCATAGCCGGCCAGGAGCGCGGCGTCCTCTGCATTCGGTGATTCGACAGGGTCGGCAGATCCGCTGGGCGTCATCAGCAGCCGCTGCGGCGCCGTCTCGTCGAAGAGTCCGTCTTCGCCGTAGGCGCGCAGGACGAACTTGAGGGGCCTCGCGGGCGAAGCCACCTCGATCGCGCCCGGTTGCCACTGCGCGAATCCTCTGCGGTCGACTTTCGCGATCGCCAGCGGCTCAGCACGGAGGGATTTATCCGCGTCGAAGATTCGCACTTCGGCCCGTTCGATGAAGTGCGGGTAGTTGTTGTACATGCGGAAACGCACGGGTTCGGTCCCGCCCGCGCGAACCCAATCTGGCGCCGACGTGACACTCAGGCGTCGTTTCGACTCGAGATCGTCGAAGCGAAACGAAATATCGGTGTCTTCGAGCGCGACGTCGGTACACCGCTGGATGTCGGCCGAGTCCCGATTCGGGTCGTCGATCGGTTCGCCGTCGACAGTGATCCGCATCAGGTTGAGAGAGAGGGGGTCGCGCGGGCGAAGCTCTCGCGTGATCGACTTGATCTCGATTCCGTCGTAATCGTCCATCACGGCGAGTTCGTCGTAGACGACCTGGACGATGACGTGGGAAGTTTCGCCCTGGAGGAAGCCACCGTTCACGACATCGTCGGAATGAACGAAACCGCGACCCTCGTGCTCGACCTGATCATCGGTGAGTTCGAGCTGGTTCTGGATACGTTCCATCGTACGGCGAGCGCGGGCTGCGGAAAGCCCGATATCGTCGCCATACGCCTCCGCCATTCGACGGGTCAGGCGTTCGTTGCGGGTGTATCCGATGAAGCGGAGACGGACGTGGTCCTGGTCCTTCACGTCGTCCATGGCTCGCTGCAGATTCGCCGCGAAGTCCGATGGGATCAGCGCTTCGCCATCTTCGATCGTTAGGACTTCGAGTCGACCCCACGGCGGATCGTAGATCTGGGTCACCGTTTCTGCGTCGGCGGGGTCCGGACAGACCTGAAACTCATCGGAGAGTTCGAGCAGAGGATCATCGTGCCAGAACTCGACCTCGATGCGTCGGTTGAGAGCGCGACCGCGGGGTGTCGCGTTCGAGGCGACCGGGCGACTTGCGCCTCGGCCTTCGCTCGCGATTGCCCTGGTCGACAGATTGAGGTCGTCCTTGACTCCGAGTGCCACGCGATGCGCTCGGGCCTTCGAGATCGAGAGATGGGTTCCGTAGATGCGCTCGGCTCGGCCGGTCAGCGGCACGTCGTCAGTGTGTGCGATGAACTTGACCGTCACGTTCTGCTCGTCCCGCAGATTGAATAGGGCTTCTTCGATCTGTCGGACGAAGGCCTTGGGAATTTCGAGGACCTCGGCGTCATAGTCGAGCGGTGGGATCAGGTTCTTTACGCGAGCGCGTCGCTCGTTTCCTTCGCGGTAGCGGAGTTTGCAAACCGTCTCGGTTCGGCAGACCTTGAATCGCTTGATCTCTTCGGGGATCACGACCTCTTCGACGACGATTTCTTCACCGATCTTGTCGTACCAGACCTCGACTTCGACGCGTCGATTGAGAGCACGCCCTTCGGCGGTCGAGTTCGGTGCGATCGGTTGGGTTTCTCCGGCCCAGGCGTAGGAGATCGACTCCGGCGGGAGTCCCAGTGCGAATTGCAGGTGTTCTGCGACATCGCCGGCCCGTTCGCGCGAGAGACCTTCGTTGTCACCGAAGCGACTGCTGAGCGCGGTCGAGAGAGGTTGATCGTCGGCATGCCCGACGAGATGGAGACGTACGTTGTTGAGGTCCTGCATGTCGTCGAGGACGGTTCGAAGCTTGGCGATGTAGCTCGGCGAGATACTCGCCACCCCGGATTCGAATCGGATGGGTGGCACGACCTGCGTGAGCTTGACCGTGTCGATCTTCTCTGCCAGGACTTCTCGCTCTTCGAGTCGATCGCTCCGCTGCGTCTCGAGCAATTCCGGGTCAACCGTCCATTGGGTCGGTGCCGGATCGATCGGAAAATGCCGCTCGCCCGATTGGCCAGAGGAGGGTGTGTCGAACCCGGGTGGACCCGCCCCGACCGGAGGAAGCAGCGATTCCAGCGAACTCGTTTCCCGTTCGCGCTGGGGCGCTTTCGTGGGCGAACCGCGACGCCAGTAGATCTCCGTCTCGATGTTGAGCGGCTCTCCGCCTCGCGCCTTCCAGGCTTCAACGATCTCTTTCTTGACGGTCTCGAGGCGTTGTTCGACGAGCTTCTCGTGCTCGATGTCGGCAATATAGGAGAGCCGCAGGATGACCTCGCTCTTCTCGAGTTCGTCGAGGAGCATTTCGATACGCGGCTTCCACTGGGCGCGCATCTCCGTCGAATCGGGTTCGAAGACCGCGTCGGCCAGGTCGAGTCCAACGACGTGACTGATCGACGCACCGAACTGGAAGTTCAGTGCCTTACCGCGTGTCGCCCGTTTGACCTGGGTCTGACGCGTGGACATGCGATAGCCACTCGGCAGCGTTCGGTCGTCGAGCTTGAGAACGAAGTTGCTCCCGCGCTCTTCATTGGGCACGACGGCGCAGGTAATGTGGAAGCGGCCGTACGGGTCGGTGTTGACGGCAAGCCCGCGAACGGTCATTAGGCGAACGCCCGGGAGACCACCTTCGCCCTCTTCTTGCACGCCATCTCGATCCTTGTCATCGAAGACCTTGCCGATCACATCCGTACAGTCGAATGTGGGGTCGGGGACGACTCGGACGGTGGCCGAGGCCTGTCCGGAGAAGAGGCTTTCGGTACCGGAGATGGGGTCGGTGCGGAAGACGGATGCCCGATTCACGAACTCGCCTTCGGTCACACCCGCACCGACTCCGAGTAGGAGTACGACCGTGGTGCTGGACGAAGCGTTGACGACCGGGAACTCCCATTCGAGGACCCGGCCATTTCGGGTTGGTTCGCTCGGAACACCATCGACGCGTGCGGAGCCCTTGATATAGCGGAAGCCACCCGGGTAAGTGTCTCGCAGGCTGAGGTCCGTGAGTGGAACGCTCAGTTGGTTCCTGAAGGTGATCTGGTAGGGGACGAGATCGCCGCGGCTCACATTGATCGCGGGAGTCGTCTTCGTGATCGCGACCGACCCATCGAATGGGGAGTCGAGGGGGATGTGGTTGTTGAAAGCCTGGCTCGAGCCATCGCCGAGCGTGTCATCGAGCGTGACATGCAGGTGGTAGTTCGTGACTGCCGCAGGCGGCGGCGCGAACTCGGACGCCTGGATTTCGCAATGTTGTCCCGTCGCCGGTATGGCATCCGAACCTCCACCGGGACAGGCGGGTACTGAGAAAGGCGCGGTGGTGCTATCCGTGAGCGGCGGAATGAGCTGGGAACCAGCTGCGTTGAAACCCGCGCCGGGGGGCGGCACCACCTGTATGAGGTAATCGGCGCCACTCGGACAACTCGCGTTCGAGAAGTTGAGATGGAACTTGTAGTAGCCATTGCCGCCCGTGACCTGACCCTGTTGGTTCGGATCATCGAAGCAGGTCGCGGAAACCGCCGATTGGCTGCCGGCTTCGAGGAGGCTGAGCGTTGCGCCGGAAAGCGGCGTGCGCTGGAGGGATTCGTACACGACGCCCTGGGGATCGATCGGCAGGTTCAGGCCCTGCAGATTGCTACCCGAGCCGATCGAGAGAGCCGAAATCGACTGCAAGCCATTGCTGAAGGCGGATTCCGCGCGGCCCAGTGCGGCGGTGTTGGCGCCAGCGTCCGGGGCCCGGAAGCGGACCTCGTAGGCGTCGCCATTCAGGTCATTCGGCGCGATTCCGGTCATCTGGTAGCTGCCACTCGCGTCGGTCGCGACCGATTGGACCAGCTGTCCATTCCGGAAGAGATCGACGAACCAGCCCGCGAGAATACGTTCTGCGCCGCCCTGGATCCGGTCGAAGTCGGCGTCGTGCCAGATGGCCCCGTTCAAGGCACCCACGCCGGGTGTGCCGCCGATCGAGATGGAAACGCTGGCGCTGGCGGTTTGCGGGGGCGTGTTCCAGGTGACGACGCCCGTGTTGGTGATCGTGGTGCCGATCGCGAGGCTGCCGTCGATGTCGGCCTGGAAGCGGAGCACGGCAGACGCGCCGGACGGAAGTGCTCCGTACAGAGTCGACCAGTCACCCGTAATGACCGAGCCCAGCACTGAGATGCCGGCCGCCAGTCCGTCCAACGTCGCCGAGCCCGGCACGAGAGTAAGCTGGCCAGCAAACGGGGCGTCGAGGTCGTCGCTGATCACCACACTCTGGGCATCGACGGAGGCAATGTTAGTCACCCGCACTTCATAGGCAAGCTGGCCGCCCGCAAGTGCGGCGCCACCGCCGACGACGGTGACGCTCTTCGTGATGGTGAGGGCCTGCGCGTCGCCGACGACGACGACCGTCGGCTCGGGGCCGGTCGACGGGTTGCCGTCGCCGTCGGTTGGTAGGTTCGGAGCCTCGGCCGTGTTCACGACCGCCTGATTGGTGATCAACGTGCCAGGCGCGACGCCCGCGTTCACCTCCAGATCGAACTCGATGATTGCGCTCTCGCCCTGCGTGAGCACCCCGCCACCCGGCGCCGGCAGCGGTGGCGTCTGGTCAGACGACGCGATCGGGATGCCGTCGGCGAGTGGCGAGACGCCGCCGTCGGGGACACCCACCGGCAGACCGTTCAGTAACAGCGAGTCCTCTACCCAGGTGGTGTTCGCCGGCACGGCGTCGACGATCGTGGCGGCCGTTGCCGGCACGGTGCCGTCATTGGAAACGATGATCGTGTAGTGGAGTACGTCGCCCGGATCGACCTGGCCAATTGTTGACGCATCGACGCCGATCACAACTTCCTTCGAGGCGAAGAGCAGCGGTGCATTGCCCACGACGTCGCGCGTCGGGTCATTCAGCGTCGATGTTCCGGGATCATCCGAGGGTTGATCGACCGCGCCGCTGGTCACCGCACTAACGAAGGCTTGATTCGCTATCACCGTGCCGTCGGCGGCGCCCGCGTCGACCAGGACATCGAAGGTAAGCGTCGCGACCGCGCCCCCCCCGGCGGCCAGCGCGCCGGGAGTGGGATCGCTCGGGGCGTTGATCGGCACTCCAGTGGCCAGTGGCGAGAGGCCGCCGGCGCCATCGGCGATCATCGCACCGTTGAGTGTCGTCGTGCCCGGGATGTAGCTGGTGTTCACGGGAATCGCGTCGCGCAGTGTGGTATCCGTGGCGTCAGCCGTACCGATGTTCTCGACCGTGATCGTGTAGCGCAGCCGCTCGCCGGCGAGCAGCAGGTTCGGATCACCGTCCAGGTAGGTGGAGGTCTTCAGGGTCTGGAAGACCGCGACCGATACGATCGGAACGACGGTTGGATCCTCGTCGCCCGGCACCAGTGGATCGGCCGGGCCATTGAGTAGCGGATCGTCGCTCACCGCGAAGGTGGTGCCAGCGATGCGCAGCTCCGATTGGTTCGTCGCGAGCGTGCCGGTCGGGAGCACGGCCGCAAGCTGGACCTCGAATTCGACAACCACGACGTCGCCCAGATTGACGAGGCCGAGCCTCCGAACGTCGAGAATGCCGGTGCCGGCAGTGCCGCCGAACGAGTTGGTCGGGCTTGTATCCGCCCCAGCCGGTGCACTCGTGACTACCAAGGTTCCGGGTGCGAAGACCGCGGTCGGGTTCAACGCGTCGAGCTCGTCGAATAGCGAGAAGTCGACCGGCCCTGTGGTGGTCAGATTCTCGACGCGAAGCGTGTAGCGGAGCGTGTCGCCGGGCGTGGCGCTCGTGGCCGGGGACTCGCCCGTTGTCACGTTCACGACCGTCTTCTCGAAGATGAGTTCGGGAAGCGACGTTGCGACCGAGTGCGCGTCCTCGTGATCGAGCGTTCCGACGGTGCCGTCCGTCAGTACACGAGTGAACGTACGAACGTCGCCACCCGTCACCGGGTCGGTACCGTCGCCACTCGACCATTCGATCGCGCCCGCGACGTTGGTCAACAGCACGCCATCCTGTGTATCGGCGTCGAGCTGAGTTTCGTATGAGACGATCAGCCGCTCGGTCGGGCCGACGACGCCGGCCACCGAGAGCAGCGTGATGTCGAATTCGCAGACGGGCGCGGGCTGGAAGCCGATGCTGTAGTCCGTGCCCTGAGCCAGTAAGCCCGAGACCGGAGTCGTGCCGTCTGCCTGGAAGACCTGCATGGACAGCACGGTCGGCGCGACGTCGCAGAGGCCGCCGGTCGCTGCATCGGGTAGCTGGTCGGTGAGCTGCAGGCTCCAGGCTGCGGCGGTACCCGTGTTCTGCGCATTGAGCGTGAAGACGCCCGGGGTACCGACGGCCATTGCGACAGGGCCGCTCTTCAAGACCGTGATGTCATCGGGGCCTACGATGGTCATCGGGCCGGTCGTGCCGGGTAGACCCGGCTGCTGATTGGCATCGATGTC
>JAQBEG010000004.1:0-5374 GCA_032123985.1 Deltaproteobacteria bacterium | reverse complement strand
CGGCTAGCCAGCACGACTCGCCATCCCCGACGATGCAGGCCCAACGCGAGACGCGCGGCAACGGGTGTCTTGCCCGCTCCGCCGACGGTCAGCCCGCCGACACTCACCACCGCACAAGCCAGTCGGCCGCGTCCGGCAGCGGTTCGGCGCATCACGACCCGATGCAGACGCGCCCCAACGCCGTAGAAAACGGACGCAGCGCGAAGAGCTCCAACCGCCAATGCCCGTGAAAGGCTCCGCCCTTTTTTCTGCCCGCCGTCGACGTGCTTCGCGCGCGCAGTGCCCGATGGCTCTGCCTCGGAGGTGTTCACGAATTCTCCGCGAGTGAATCCTCGAGCGTGCTCGGCGATCCCTCCAGCAGCGCCGGCCGAAGCCGCACGCTGCGAGCGAGCACATCTTCGATCATCTGCTTCGTTCGACCGACGCTTCCGCGATGTGCTTCGAGGTTCGCTCGGCCGATCTCACCACGGATTCGACACGCTTCCAGATCATCGAATGCCTCGATGATCGCGAGATCGAGTTCAGCGGCTCCTCCGACACATCGACCGGCTCCGCCGACTTCGAGAATTTCGACGACCTTGCGGGCATTCTCGAAATGCGGCCCGAAGAGCACCGGACATCCCGCGTGAACCGGCTCGACCAGGTTGTGGCCACCGATCGGAGCGAGAGTCCCACCTACGAAGGCGATCGAGGCGGTGGCATATATCGCGGCCAACTCACCCAGCGTGTCGAGGACAAGAATTTCGCCCGGAACGAGATGGCGACCGTCGAGGCAACTGCGGAGATAGACACGGCGATGACGCTCTTTACACAGCCGCACGAGCTCGCCTGCGCGATCGATCTGGCGTGGCGCAAGCACTAGAACGAAACCATGCCCCGCTTTCTCCGCCCCATCGAGCGCATTGATCAGCGCAACCTCTTCATTGCGGTAGGTGCTTCCGCCGACGACCACGGGCACGTCCGCCAACGCGCGAATCAGGTCGATGGCCAGCGCCGGTTGATCGGTCGGTGGATCGAGCTTGAGATCTCCCGTCACCAGCACGCGATCCATGGGCACGCCGAGCTCCACAAAACGTTCCGCATCGACTTCCGTTCGTGCTCCAACCGCATCGATCCGACGCAACGTCTGCGCAATCAGCGGCCGGATCCTCTGGTAGCGTGGAAAAGAACGGTCGGAAAGTCGCCCGGAAGCGACCACGACTGGAATCGAACGTCGGGCGCAAGCCGCAATCCAGCTCGGCCAGAGCTCTGTTTCGATCAAAACGGAGAGCGACGGACGACCGCGTCCAATCGCGGCTTCGACGCACCATGGGTGGTCGAAGGGCGCCAGATTCGATGGCATCGTCGCGCGATCGCGGCGAAAAATGCTCCGACCCGAGAGTGTGGAGGTTGATCCACGTACGGCGTAGCCGTCCTCTTCGAGGACGCGAACGAGCCGGCATGCGGCCTTGGCCTCTCCGACGCTCGACGCATGCACCCAGACTCGCTCGAGTCCATCTGCCGGGATTCGCCCGAATCGCTCCGAAAGCCCTTTGCGCAGCTGCGGACGCAAGATCAGCGCCGCGGCCAGCACGGGGCTGAGACCAATTGCAGTCAAAGCGGCCAGACTATGTCGGATCGGTCCCAAGCATCTCCTCCACGATCGCGGCCGTTCGGTTCGCGGCTCCGGCCGGCCCGAGCCGCTGGCTTGCCCGATCCAGCGCCGCGATCTGCTGGTCGCGCGCCTCTCCGGCAAAGAGTGGCGCAAGTGCCGCCGCGATTCGATCCCGTGTCGCGGCCTCCTGTAGAAATTCCGGAACAATTGCTGCGTTCGCAATCAGGTTCGGCATCGAAAGCCATTCGATATACAGGCTCCGCCTCGCGATCATTGCGGTGGCTGCATTCACGCGACCGACGACGACCATGGGCTTTCGACGGAGCATCAGCTCGACGGTGATCGTACCCGGTTTGACGAGAGCAACGTCACAGGCGTCGAGCACGAGTCCTCCATCAGAAGAAGCGATCTGAATCGCGTTGGCAGCATCGGCTGGGTCGGGCGTCTTGGCGAGCTGGCGGACGATGATTTTGCGTGCCTCGCCCGCATCGAGATTCGGGGCCAGGCCAACGATGCCCTGGAGATGACGAAGGTCGGGCTCGCGCTCGCGCAGGCGAAGGAAGGCATCCAGCTGAATTGGCAGGTGCCGCGCGAGTTCGTTTCGACGACTCCCGGGAAAGAGACCGAGCAGCGGCCCCGGCGCATCGATGCCCAGGGATGCGCGTGCAGCCTGCACGTCCAACGCTGTGACGGGGGTTCGTTCAGACGCAATGCCATCGACCGCCGGGTGGCCGACGAGGTCGACAGCGACGCCATGCTCAGCATAGAAGGTCTTTTCGAAGGGCAGAATCACTGCAATCCGATCAGTCCGATCGACCAATTTCTGCAGCCGGCCCGGTCGCCACGCCCAGACTTGTGGCGCGACGTAATAGAGGATCTTCGCGTTCGTCATCGCTCGCGCGCGTCGCGCGAAGGGCAGATTGAATCCACCCGAATCGATCAGCACGATCAGGTCGGGTCGCGTCTCGCGAAGGCAGCGAAGCATTCCGCGCCAGGCCCCGATCACCCGCGGCAAACTGCCAAAGATCTCGAAGATCCCCCCGACCGCCAATTGCCGCTGGTCGACGCTGAGCTCAACGCCCGCCGCCGCCATCGCGGCACCACCCATTCCTACGAACCGCGCATCGGGGATCCGCTGGCGGAGGACTCTGACCAATTCGGCGCCATGTCCCTCGCCCGACAGGTCACCCGCCGAGAGCAGAATCGTCTTCACAATTTGGAATCCCCCCTGCCTCCGCGATCGACTTTCGCACTCGATCGACGATTCTCAGAGCCTCGACGCCGACCAACGCGTTCGTCTCTGGGTCTTTGCGACTTCGCAGCGATTCCGAGAATTCGATCCACTGCATTTCCAGGGGATCCTGCCTCTGCTGGTCGTTCGAGCCGGCCGCATGGACCTTGCTAGTCAGCAGATCAGCCGTCACCGTACCTTTGCTGCCCACGATACGCACGACTCGACGGCGCTCCGAGGATACGCGGCTGGCGCGCAGTCGCACTTGACATCCGGAGCGAAATCGAAGCTGCGCTTCCGCTTCATCAAGCTTGTCGTTGACGACACAACGCCCATGCGCTTCGACGTCGACGATCTCCTCGCCTAGCAATCGTGTCACCCAATCCAGGTCGTGAAACATCAAATCTTGAACCACATCGATATCCAGACCTCGATCACTTCGAGGATTCAATCTGTCGACCTCGATCAAACTGGGCGTGCCCGCGCGCCGAGCAGCATCGCGCCAACCACGGTTGTACCATTCGACATGACCCACTTGAAGAACACGGCCCGTCGAGCGCGCCAACGTCGCTAGCCGCTCCCCTTCTGCGACGGACCCCGCAAGCGGCTTTTCGACGAGTACATCGAGACCCCGTTCGAGCAGCAATGCTGTCAGGGAGAAATGTGCGGAGGTCGGAACACAAACTATGACCGCATCCACATCTCCGAGTATCGCCTTGAGATCGTTCGAGGCGTGTCCGCCGAACTCGTTGGCGACGGCGTCTGCCCGGCCGCGATGACGGTCCACGACAGCGGAGAGGACACAGCTCGCATCTCTTTCAGCGATTCGCGCCACCGTACGCGCATGCAGACGGCCCATCGTGCCTGCGCCAACGATTCCCACGCGCTTCGCCGTCATGACGGAAACCGGCCCGTCGAGAAACCCCAGACGGCGATATTCGCTCGATCGGCCGCCTCAGTCATTGCCATTCGATCGACGATCAGCGTCGACCCAGCTTCGATGGCAAGCCCTGACGCTCCGGAAGCACGAATCGCGTTGATCGTGCCCACACCCACGGCCGGCAGGTCGAAGCGCCGATCCTGACCCGGACGGGACGCCTTGATGACAGTCGCGCCCGAGCCGCCGAGTTCCCCAGCGCGCGCAATCACAGAATCGGTCCCCTCGATCGCCTCGACTGCGAGAACGCTTCCTTGCTTTACGACCACGCATTGACCAATCCCGAGGCGACCCAATTCCTGAACGATCGGAAGACCGATCGCGAGGTCTGCAAGCTCGGTCTCGCTCGGTGATCGAGCACTCAATGGGCCAACCGTCGCGAGTATCGGCGCGAGCATTTCGCCTTGATCACACAACTGGAATCCCCGCCGCTCGATCCAGCGGGCAATCGCATTCATCAAGGGCTCGTCTCCCCGATCGCGTTCTTCGGCGAGCAAGCGAATCGCCTCAGCGTCCGGCTCAGCGATTCCGCGATTATCGAAGAGCAACGCCTTCGGTACTTTGCCAATCAGAATGAATCTTCGGGCGCCCAGCTCATGCATCGCCTTAGCCATCGAATCGAGCTTGCCTAGACGAACCCAGCGCGCATCCTCGACCTCTGCTTCGAGCGCCCGATCCGTCAGCCCGTCGAATCCGATCGCGAAGAGCGAGTAGCCCAGCCCCCGAAGCAAGCGCGCCACTTCGATCGGCAGGCTGCCCGCACCAGCAATCAGTCCGAGCGCGGTGCCATCGTTTTCCTGATGCATGTAGGCCCTCAGCGACAGAAACCGCGTTCCGACTTTCGCAGAAACGAGACCAGGCGCTCGACCTCGGGCACTCCGCCCGATTCTTCGTCGACGCGCGCGAGCGCATCTTCGAGCCGAAGCTTGGACCGAAAGATCAAATGGAATGCGTGCTTGATCTGACTGCAGGTTGCCGGAGGAAATCCACGCCGCTTGAGACCAACCGAATTCAGTCCAACAAGTCGTGCGCGATCACCCGCTACCATCGCAAAGGGCGGCGCATCGAGTGAGAGCTTCGATCCACCCGCCGCCATCACCGACTCCCCCACGCGCGCGTACTGATGGAGCCCGGTATAGGCGCCGAGCACCGCGAAATCATCCACCTGCGCATGTCCGGCGAGTCCGCAGAAGCTCGCGATGATCGTATTGTTTCCGATTTGGCAGTCATGCCCGATGTGGGCGCTGTTCATTATGTAGTTATCGTCTCCGATACACGTACAGCCGCCTCCCCGGGCCGTGCCGACGTGAATCGTGACCTGCTCCCGGATTTGGGTTCGCTCACCGATTTCGAGGCTGGTGGACTCGCCGTCAAACGCTCGATCCTGTGGCTCAGCCCCAAGGCACGCATGCGGAAAGATTCGACAATCCGCTCCGATGGTCGTCCGACCCAAAAGCGTGACATGCGCACCGACTTCGACTCGCGGTCCGAGCTCCATCTCGCGTCCTACAAAGGCGAACGGACCCATCACGACATCGGCGGCCAGGATCGCTCCGTCTTCGACGCACGCGGTCGAGTGAATATCCGGCAAGGACTCAGCCCTTTCCGTTGA
>JAQBEG010000003.1:0-4725 GCA_032123985.1 Deltaproteobacteria bacterium | reverse complement strand
AGACTTCGTGGTGGGCTTTTTCAATTTCGTCGAAAAGGACGACCGAGTAAGGGCGGCGCCGAACGGCCTCGGTGAGCTGCCCGCCTTCTTCGTAGCCGACATAGCCGGGAGGGGCGCCGATGAGACGGGAGACGGCGTGTTTTTCCATGTACTCGCTCATGTCGATGCGGACGATAGCGTTCTCGTCGTCGAAGAGAAACTCCGCGAGCGCACGTGCCGTCTCGGTTTTTCCTACGCCGGTGGGACCGAGAAAGATGAACGAACCAATGGGCCGGCCCGGATCCTGCAGCCCTGCCCGCGCACGGCGCACCGCATTCGAAACCGCCGCGAGCGCTTCGCTCTGGCCGACGACGCGCTCAGCAAGCCGCGCTTCCATCTCGAGAAGCTTTTCCTGCTCACCCTCGAGCATCTTCGTAACCGGAACACCCGTCCATTTCGAAACGATCTCGGCGATCTCCTCGCTGGTCACCTCCTCGCTCAGCATGCTCCCCGCGGCCTGCAATGCTTCTAGCTTTTTCTGTTTCTCCGTGAGTTCCTTCTCGAGTTCGACGAGTTGGCCGTAGCGAAGCTCCGCCGCGCGTTCGAGGTCGCCGGCGCGCTCGGCGCGCTGGTATTCAGCGGACAATGATTCGCGTTTTCCCTTCGCGGATCGGACCGAGGAAATCAGGTCTTTCTCGACCTGCCATTTTCCCATCATCGAGTCGGACACCGTGCGTAGCTCCGCGATCTCTCGCTCGACTGCTTCGAGACGCTCGATGCTCGCGTCGTCCGACTCCTTTTTCAGGGCCTCCCTCTCGATCTCGAGTTGAACCTGCTTGCGTTGGAGCTGATCCAGCTCCTCGGGCATCGAGTCTATCTGAACACGAACACGACTCGCGGCTTCGTCGACGAGGTCGATGGCTTTGTCCGGCAAGAAGCGATCGGTGATATATCGATGGGAAAGAGTGGCAGCCGCGACGAGTGCCGCGTCTTGAATGCGCACGCCGTGATGAACTTCGTAGCGTTCTTTGAGGCCCCGCAGAATGGAAATGGTGTCCTCGGTCGTCGGCTCTCCGACCATCACCGGTTGGAAGCGCCGTGCGAGTGCAGCGTCTCCCTCGATGTATTTTCGATATTCGTCGAGCGTTGTCGCCCCGATACAGCGCAAGTCGCCGCGGGCCAGCGCCGGCTTCAACATATTCGCCGCGTCGGCTGCACCCTCGGCATTACCCGCGCCGACGATCGTATGCAGCTCATCGATAAAGAGAATGACCTGCCCATTGGCCTCGGAAACCTCTCGCAGGACTGCCTTCAGACGGTCTTCGAACTCGCCGCGATATTTCGCTCCGGCCACCAATGAGCCGATGTCGAGAGAGACGACCCGACGGTTCTTGAGTGTTTCCGGCACGTCGCCGGCGATCACACGCTGGGCGAGGCCCTCGGCGATCGCCGTCTTTCCCACGCCCGGTTCTCCGATCAGAACTGGATTATTCTTGCTCCGCCGCGACAGAACCTGCACGACGCGCCGGATCTCCTCGTCACGCCCGATCACCGGATCGAGCTTTCCGGCCCGTGCCGCGTCGGTGAGGTCGGAGCCAAATTTCTCGAGCGCCTGATATTTGGATTCGGGATCGGGATCCGTGATACGCGATGAACCGCGAATCGTCTTCAGCGCTTCGAGAAGTCCGTCATGGTTTGCGCCGGCGGCTCGGAGGATCCGCCCGGCTTCGTTGGATTGGTCTTGTGCCATCGCGAGCAGCAGATGCTCGGTCGAGACGTATTCGTCTTTCATGGTATCCGCCTCTTTGAAGGCGGCCTCCATGATGCGATTCAATCCAGCGCTGATTTGCGGCTGCGCCCCACCCGAAACTTTCGGGTGTTGCTCGAGCGCCCGTTCGAGTTCGGATCCCAGCGCATCGATCGAAATGCCGAGCTTCTGAAGGATCGGGATCGTGCTGCCGTCGGGTTGAGAGAGCAGCGCCACCAGCAGGTGGACGGCTTCCAGGTTCTGATGCCCGCGCGCGCCGCACTGGCTCTGGGCCGCCTGAAGCGCCTCCTGGCTCTTGATCGTAAACTTGTCGAATTGCACAACGCACCTCCCCGCCAGGAAAACCCCTTGCGGTGCATGAGTTTGGCACGTTCGAGCGGGTGTCAAGCCTTTTTGCGAGATTCGCGACTGCCGGGCGGTGTGCTCCGGGCGTCAGATCTCGAATTGCAGAGCCGCGCGCTCGGCCAGGACAGGCCTCAACTGATCCTGGACGAACGCCTGATGATCGGGGTGCTCTACGTAACTGGCAAAGGCCGCCGCGTCCGCGAAGTCAGCGACAACCGCCAGATCGAAATTCCCTTCGCGAAGCCCCAGGTCGCTGCCATAGGTATACGTGTCGATCTGTGAAATATTCTGCGCCAAATGAGCGAGTCCAGCCAAGAGGGACTGCATCGACCCTTCCGGCGCGTCGACCTTCAGACGAAACATCGCGATATGGCGCAGCATCGATTCCGATCTCCTTTGGGTCGACTCCACGACCTGGGCGGCGACCTAAGCGCGGCCGATTTTCCGATGCTTGAATTTCTGTGACTTCGCGCCACCGGATTCAGCGATTCGCTTCTCGCGCTGCGCCGCATAGAAATCCCAGGCGCCACTGCAAAACTCGATCACTCCATCGCCCTCGAATCCAAGGATATGCGTCGCGACGCGATCCAGAAAATACCGGTCATGCGTAATCACGATCACACAGCCAGGATACGCCGAGAGGGACTCCTCGAGAACGCGAAGTGTCATCAGGTCGAGGTCATTCGTCGGCTCATCCAGGATGATGAAATTCGAGGGTTGGCGCAGACATTTCGCGAGTTGAAGGCGATTCCGTTCACCTCCCGAAAGTCGACCGACTTCGGTCTGCTGAATCGATCCGCTAAACAGGAAGCGTGCCAGGTAGTGACGCACGGACAGGGTTTTATCGCCGTATTCGATCATGTCCGACCCGTCGGCAACCTCGTCATAAACAGTCAATTCGTTGCGCAATGTTTGACGGGTCTGATCAACATAACAAAATCGGGTGTTCTCACCGACATCGACATGGCCCGCATCCGGCTGATCACGGCCCACGATGAGATTGACGAGCGTCGTCTTCCCAAGCCCATTCGCGCCCGTCACACCGACGATCGCACCGGGCGGCATGTCAAAATTGAAATCCTTGAATAGCGTCTTACCATTGAAGCCTTTGGTTACGCCCCGCAGCGAAAGGACCTTGCTTCCCAGCCGTGGTCCGAAAGGAATCCGGAGGTCGAGTTCCTCGCCGGGATGAATTCGCATGGCCTTCTCGACCAGGTCGTCGTAAGCGGCGATCCGCGCCTTCGATTTCGTACGCCGTGCCTGGGGCGTAGAACGAATCCACTCGAGTTCTCGGCTGACCGCCTTGAGAAGATTGACGTCCGTTCGATCCTGAATCTCTTGTTGCTTCTCTTTGGCGGCCAGAAAATCCGAGTAGTTCCCCTCGTACGATCGGATCTCACCGTGATATACCTCGAGCATACGGCTCGCGACCCGGTCCAGGAAATAGCGGTCGTGGGTCACGAGCGCGCAGGTTCCCGAATAGCTGGCGAGGAATGTTTCGAGCCACGCGATGGTGTCGGCGTCGAGATGGTTCGTCGGTTCATCGAGGATCAGGACATCGGGATGTGACAAGAGCTCTCTGCAAAGGGAGACTCGCCGGCGTTCGCCACCGGACAACGACCGAACACCCCGGTCGCCCGGCGGAAGCCGCAGGGCAGCCATCGCCGTCTCGATCTGACTATCGAGCGCTGCCGGATCCATCGCGTTTTTGACTTCGAGTTCTTCCTGAACTTCACCCTGTTCTGCGAGGAGGGCATTCATCTTCTCCTCGTCAGCCATCACCTCCGGATCTTCCCAGGACTTTAGGATCGTCTCGTATCGGGCTTGTAGCGCTCGGATTTCGGCCACCGCCTCCTCGACGTTCTCGCGGACCGTCTGATCGAGGTTCAGCTCGGGCTCCTGCGACACATATCCTACGGTCGCCCCCCGCGCGATTTGAAAATGGCCCTCATATTCCTTGTCGCGCCCGGCGAGAATCCTCATCAGTGTCGATTTCCCGACTCCGTTCACCCCCAACACGCCGACGCGATCGCCGGGTTGCAGGCTGAAGGACGCGCCCTTCAGAATCGTTCGGTCGCCGAATTTTCGACCGAGATCCTTCGCCGTGAGAATGGGTTGTCCCGGTCTGAGACCGATCATGAGCCCTCCAGGACCTCTTCGAGTCGCGACTTGATCTCAGCCGAACATGGCTCCGTGGTCGGTGCGAATCGCGCAATGAGATTACCGTCCCGATCGACGAGGAATTTCGCAAAATTCCAGGCAATATCGCCGGGCCCGTCGGGTCCGACGTCTTCGCTCGTCAGCCACGCATAGAGCGGATCGCGAACCGCGCCGTTCACTTCGATCTTTGCGAACAACGGAAACCCGACCGCGTAATTCGTGCGGCAGAACTCGCGAATCTGGCTTTCGCTTCCGGGCTCCTGACCACCGAATTGATTGCACGGAAATCCGAGGATCTCGAGTCCCTGATCCCGGTACTCGGTATAGAGTCGCTGAAGACCGTCATATTGTGGCGTGAGCCCACACTCCGACGCAACGTTAACGAGCAGACACACCTTGCCGCCAAATTCTGACAGCTTGCGCACCTCGCGATCAATGCTCTTCACAGTAAAGTCGTACAAATTCGACATCGT
>JAQBEG010000002.1:0-4604 GCA_032123985.1 Deltaproteobacteria bacterium | reverse complement strand
TGAACTGCGCGACGGTTTCCTGCAGCAGGCGTTGTTCGTCTGTGAGATCGAAATCCATTTCTAGTTACCTCGATTCGCGGCCGCATCTCGCGGCAAGCCCAGGCCGCGCTCTGCAATGACATTGCGCTGGATGTTGGCGGTGCCGCCGGCGATCGCGATACCCAACGAAGCCATGTATTGACTGACCCAGCTCGCGGTCGTCGAACCGGCCGCCGTCAGGCCGAGTCCGCGATCGCTCGGTGCCATGATGCCGTCGTCGCCGAGGATCTCCATCGAGAGCTTCGCAACCTTGTGACCAATGTTGGTCGAGTTCAACTTGTTCATCAGCTGGATGATTCCGGCATTTTCGCCCCTCAAGCTCTTCGTCATCTGCAGATAGCCTGAATACTGATGAGCCCGGATATAGCCCTCGATTTCGATTAGGCTGCGGCGAATACCCGGATCTTCGATCGCCGGTCTGCCGTCGAGCTTTCGCTCCTTCGCAAGGCTGACCAACCCCTCCAGGAGAGCCAACGTCTGGGCTGCCGCACCAATCGAATTGCGTTCGTGCTTGAGCGTCGTGCGCGACACGAGCCAACCCTCTCCACGCTTCCCCACGATCCAATCCTTTGGCGTTCGCACGTCATTCAAGAAGACTTCGTTGAACTCTGAGGATCCGGTCATCTGCCGCAAAGGCCGAACGTCGATGCCCGGAGTCTTCATGTCGATCAGTAGATAGGAAATGCCCGCATGTTTCTTGACGTCGGGTTCGGTCCGGACGAGACAGAACATGTAGTCCGCTTGTTGTGCCCCACTCGTCCAGATTTTTTGGCCGTTGATGACCCAATCATCACCGTCGATCTCACCCCTGGTCTTCAGGCTCGCGAGATCACTTCCCGAGCCGGGCTCGCTATAGCCCTGACACCAGGTGATCTCGCCACGAATCGTCGGGCCGACGAATTTATCCTTCTGCCATTCCTCGCCGCGATCGAGCAGGGTCGGCACGAGCATCATGGTCCCAATCCCTCGAGGCTCCATCGGCGCGCGTACGGCTTCGAATTCTTCGCGGATCACTTGACCGCGCAGCGCGTCCGGCGCCTGCTCGGAACCGCCATATCGCGTCGGAATACTGCGACAGAGATAGCCCTGCTCGATGGCGCGCTCCCGAAATCGCTGCGCTTGCTCGGCGCTCGAAAGCTTTGCGTCGTCACCCTTCAGCGGCCAGCTCGACGAAAGGAAGCTCTTCACTTCCTGACGGAACTCTTCCATTTCGTTGCCGTAGGTCAGATCCATCGAAACCTCCATACACTCGCCGACGGGGCGGGATGGAGTAGTTTCGGATCAGAAGATGGCTTCGTCAATGCGGCCGCAGAAAACGCCCTACTGCCCGTCGTCGAAGGCCTCGTCCAGGAATGCCTTGAGCTGAGCTCGATGAACTCGCGGACTGCCGGCAGCCGGGCTGGCGGCCTCCGGTCGGCCGGCGTACCTGAGCTGCGTCCTGTCTCCGACGATGGACCGAATCCGGTCCCGCACGAAGGTCCATGCGCCCATGTTGTGCGGCTCCTCCTGACACCAGATCCGATGCTCAGCCGAAGCATACTGTCCGAGAATTTTCGTTAGCCGTGCCTCGGGCCAGGGATAGAGCTGCTCGACCCGGATGACGGCAACCTCATGTTCGCGCCCAGCAAATCGTTTGGCGCGATCCTCGACCAGGTCGTAGTAGACCTTGCCCGTACATGCGATCACCCGCTTCACGTCGCTGGGCCGCTCGGATGCTTTCGGATCGTCGATCACTTCGTGGAAGCGGCCCGTCGAAAATTCCTCGACCGCAGAAGCTGCCTTCGGATGCCGAAGCAGACTCTTCGGGGTAAAGATCACGAGCGGTGCACGATACGTCCGGCGCATCTGTCGGCGAAGCACGTGAAAGAACTGAGCCGAGGACGTGCAGTTCACGACCTGCATGCAATCCTCGGCACAGGTCTGCAGAAAACGCTCGACACGAGCGCTCGAATGTTCGGGGCCCTGCCCTTCATACCCATGTGGCAACAACATGACGAGTCCACTCATTCGACCCCACTTGACATGCGCCGATGTAATGAACTGGTCGATGATGACCTGTGCACCGTTCACGAAATCCCCGAACTGGGCCTCCCAGAGGACCAAAGTACTGGGATCCGCGAGGCTATATCCGTACTCGAAGCCGAGGACCGCGGCCTCCGAAAGCAGACTGTCGTAGACCTCGAAGCGCGCCTGGGTATCCCTGATGTGATCGAGCGGTGAGAATTCCTCACCTGATTCCTGATCGACGAGGGTCGCATGTCGATGTGAAAATGTGCCGCGCGATGAATCCTGTCCGGAGAGTCGAACGGGCGTTCCCTCTAGCAGCAACGAACCGAAGGCCAGCGCCTCACCCATCCCCCAATCGACTCTCTGGCCCTCGGACAGCGATTTTCCGCGGGCGTCGAGAATCACTTGCAGCTTCTTGTGCACATTGAAGTAGCTGGGGACGCGCGAAACGCCCGCCGCGATTTCGGCAAGACGTTCGATCGGAACCGCTGTCTCGATCTCCAAATCCGGTCGAGTGCGCGAAAACCCGGTCCAGGGGCCATGCGGTTCATAAGGCTCATCCGGTCCGGGCGGTCGCGTATGAATATTCTCGAGGGCTTCCTTGAGTGCATCGCTTTGCTGTTTGTCGATCTGCGTTGCTTCCTCCCTCGAAATACATCCACCTGCGACGAGCTTCTCGAGATAGAGCGCCTTCACCCCTTTCTTGTCGCGGATCTTTTTGTAGAGACGAGGTTGCGTAAATGCCGGTTCATCGCCCTCGTTATGCCCATGTCGTCGATAACAGACCATATCGATCACGACGTCATCGCCAAAGCGCTGCCGATACGCCATCGCAAGCTTCGTTACATGAATGACCGCCTCTGGATGATCGCCGTTCACATGGAAGATCGGAACCTGAATCATCTTCGCGACATCACTGCAATAGAGTGTCGACCGGGCTTCGGCAGGTGTCGTCGTGTAGCCGATCTGGTTGTTGACGATGATGTGGATCGTTCCGCCGGTGCAATAGCCGGCGAGCTGCGACAGGTTCAAGGTCTCCGCAACGATGCCCTGCCCCGCGAAGGCCGCGTCACCGTGAATGAGAACCGGAACGATCGTTTCGCCATCCGTATCGCCGGCGCGGACCTGTTTCGCCTTCGTACGCCCCTCGACGACCGGATCGACCGCTTCGAGATGCGACGGGTTCGATGTCAGCGTCAGGTGAACGCGTTCGCCGGTCGCGACGCGTCGGTCCGTGGAAAAACCCTTGTGATACTTCACGTCGCCCGAGCCGAAGGGCGCGTCGACATCCGGCGAATCCTCGAACTCAGAAAAAATCGACTCGTAGCTCTTGCCCAGGATATTCGCGAGGACGGTCAGTCGGCCGCGATGCGCCATGCCCAACACGATCTCTCGAATTCCGAAGGCGGGCGCACTCTCGACGATGTGGTCGAGCAGGGGAATCAGGGATTCTCCGCCCTCGAGCGAGAACCGCTTCTGACCCAGGAACTTGGTCTGAAGGAAATTGCAGAAGAGTTCGGCGGCCGCCAGCTTCTTGAGAATCACGCGGCGCTCGTCGTCGTCCAGATTGGGATGGTTCTGGGACTCCTCCATCAACTCGCGGAGCCAGGCCTTGCGTCCGGGATCCTGGACGTGGGTGTACTCGACGCCAATCGGGCCACAGTAGGTTTTGCCGAGCCGCGTCAGAATCTGGCGGAGTGTCTGAACCGATCCGCCGGGCAGATCACCGGCGACAAAGGGTTCGTCCAGGTTTTCATTGCCGAATCCATAATGCGCTGGATCCAATTCGGGGAAATAGGTCGACTGACCGCCGAGTGGATCGCTCTGCGCAACGCGATGTCCGCGAGCACGATAGGCATGGATGAGACGCAGCACGCGCGCATGCTTATCCGCGATGTGAAGCACCATGGCATCATCAACAGAAGTCCCGCCTCCGAGAGAGCCTTTCGGTTGATCGCGGAGCGATCGGTCGGTCGACCTCGATTCCGTCGGGATTCTGGCGGGCTCGCTCGGTCGAGCCGCCTGCGAAGGGGCGCGTCGGATTTGATCGTGCACTGCACGAGGCTCGACCACGCCGCCAAACTCCGCTGACCAACTCTCGTCGACTGATCGGGCGTCTATACGAAACTGATCCTGGATCTCCTCGACCCAACCCGCATTGATTCCAAAGCGTTCGAGATAAGGCGAGTTCGGAACCGACGGCGAGTCGGGATCGAGTTCCGTGTCCGTAGACGCATCCTCGGATCCGCGCACATTCGAATTCTGCGACTGCTTCATCGACCTGAATCTCCATCCTGCCGGGACTCATTCAGTCCGGCGGTCCTGACGCTGCCCGTCCGCCCCTCGTTCGCAGACGAGCCAAGAAGCATACATTGCATCGGCAGCTCCGGCCTCACACTCAAGATTCCGAAGCGCTATCGACCGGCATTGGGGGTGCGTGATTCGGCGTTTTCCCGATAATCCGAGCGTGCCGCTCGGAACACCCCTTCGTCAGGCCTTCTATGCACGCGACTCTCGATTGGTCGCAGCGGAACTCATCGGCTGTCGACTCGTTAGAC
>JAQBEG010000001.1:0-3045 GCA_032123985.1 Deltaproteobacteria bacterium | reverse complement strand
CAGAGATGCTGGAGCCCGACGCAGCGACCCCCGTGCCGGCTGCACCGATGCCAGCCGAGGCCCTGGAAGACGAAACATGGGGAAAAATCCGAGATCCAGACCACAGCGCAGCCAGAGGAGGCGAACGATGTCGAAATTCATTGAGCTTCGGAAATCCGCCGCCTTTCTTCGTTGCGTTCTCGTCGTCGCAGCGACACTCATCCTGTGCAGTTGCGCAGCGCCGGGGTCCAATCGTCCGAAGGCAATCGAAACAAGTGATTCGAGCGGATTCTCGATCTCAGAGGCTTCGCGCGTAGGCATGTGGGTTCGCTCCGATTTCGCGAACGCCAACCAGGCGCTCGAGTTGGATGAAGTCGATCGTGGAATCGAGCTGCTGACCGAAATTGCCGCGGCCTCGCCCGAACTCTCAGCCGTGCACATCAATCTCGGCATTGCCTACCAGCATGCCGAAGATTTCGAGCACGCCGAGGCTGCGCTGCTCGAAGCGCTCGCAGTAAACCCGCGCCATCCCGTCGCATATAACGAGCTGGGTATCGTTTACCGCCGTACCGGACGATTTAGCGAAGCCCGAAAGAGCTATGAGGCGGCTCTCGAGCTGCAGCCGAGTTTTCATTACGCGAGGAAGAATCTCGCGATCCTATGTGACCTCTTCATCTCCGACATGAAATGCGCGCTGGAGAATTACGAGCTTTACCAAGCGGCCGTACCTGACGAAAAGATCGTCGAGATCTGGATCGCTGATCTCCTCAACAGAAACGAACAGTAGGAGGCCAACGCGTGTTTAGAATAGTCATTGAAATCACTGGACTTCTCCTGCTCTTGCTCGCTGCCAGCATCGCTTTTGCCGGTCCATCGCCGGATGAAGAGAAGGAGAAGCTCGTCTCGGGCATGTCGATCGTCGGCAACGACGAGGCGCCCAAGTCGCTCGTCATCGTCCCGTGGAAAAGCTCCGACCTGGGCGACTCACCGGGTGTCTCGAAGCTCATGGATGACGGACGCAAACCCGTCGACAGAGAGGTCTTCATGAGGGCACTCGACTACTACGAAATCAGGACGGGCTCACCGCAATAGCGACTTCGTTCTGTCGTTTGAAATGTTTCGACAAGGTACCCGTGAAATGGGTACAGGAGGCTTTGGCCATGGATTTCATCTACTCGATTGTCGGGTTCTTCGTGACGGGCGGTCCGTTCATGTACCCGATTCTCATCGTGTTCGCGTTCGGCGCAGCTATCGCGGTCGAGCGTTACATCACGCTTTCGCTCGTGACATCACGAAATCAAAGTGTCTGGACACAGGTCCAACCGGCTCTCGTCGAAGGGGACTTCGAAAAGGCGCGGGAGCTGACCAGCCAAGACGACTCCACCATTTCCAGGCTTCTCAGCATGGGCCTCGAACGACAGGGTGCCGTGCGACGGCGTGAAGACATCGAGATCGCCATGGAAGAAAGCATGATGGAGATCATTCCTCAGCTCGAGAAGCGGACGCCGTATGTGGCCTTGGCCTCGAATATCGCGACACTCCTGGGACTGCTCGGAACGATCATGGGTCTGATCGAGGCATTCACCGCCGTGGCGAACGCGAATCCCGCGGAGAAAGCGGATCTCCTGTCGGCCAGCATCTCGGTCGCGATGAACACGACGGCTTTCGGTCTGATCGTGGCGATCCCGCTTCTCGTTACGAATCAGGTCTTGATGGCCAAGACCAGCGAAATCGTCGATAGCCTCGAGATGGCCTCGCTGAAGGCGTTGAATGTGATCTCGGCGAATGCCAAGCGACGCGTCGAGGCATAAACGAGATGTCACGAAGACACCACTACAGGCGACGTTCGGCGCAGCCGTCCGATCTGGACATGACCACGTTTCTGAACTTGATGGTGGTGTTGGTGCCCTTTCTCCTGATCACGGCCGTGTTCTCACGGATCACGATCGTCGAGCTCAGCCTTCCGTCGGCGGTTGGCGCCGCAGCCCCGATCGAGCCCGCGTTCCGGATCGAGGTCATCGTGCGAGAAACGGGCCTCGAGGTCTCGAACTCCCGGACCGTGATCGCCGCGATTCCAAAGGTCGACGGGGAGTATGACCTTCCAACGCTCTCGGAGATGGTGCTCTCGCTCAAGCGGCAGCATCCGGATTCGACTGCCGCCTCAGTACTGCTAGAGCCGGACATCGAGTACGACCACCTGATTCAAGTCATGGATGTCGTCCGGAGCGCGCCGCGCCCGGGAGAAGAAGCAAGTGAAGACGAGGCTCGAGTGCCAATCCAGATCGCGCTCTTCACCGACATTTCCATTGGAGACGCACCGTGAAGAATTCTCGAAGAATCAAGAGAATGTCGCGCAATCGCGTCACTGTCCCGAAGATGAATCTCACTTCGCTGATGGACGTGTTTACGATCCTCGTGTTCTTCCTGCTCGTGAACTCGGCGACCACCGAGGTCCTCGAGACGCCGAAGCAGATCGTCCTGCCCGCTTCATTCGTCGAGGAGAAGCCGCGGGAAACGGTGGTGATCTTCATCAGTGCGAACGACGTGACGGTTCAGGGCAAGGCCGTGATCCAGACGCCTGAGATCTTGATGTTGCCAACGCAGAGAATCGGTCCGATCGCCGAGCGACTGAGCGAACTCAGCGCGAGCGTCGTCGGGCTCAGCACGGAGACCGTCGCGAAGAGTCAGGAAGTCACGATCCTCGCGGACCGAACCGTCCCGTTCAGCGTAATCAAGCGGGTCATGTCGACCTGCACCGGCGAGGGGTACGCCCAGATCTCTCTCGCCGTCCTTCAAAAAGCACACGAGACAGAGCTCTCGCAGAACTAGTGTGATCCCTTGAACCAAATCACTCACAACCAGGACGAAGACATGCTCCGTCGGGAGCTCCGGCAGGCACGAGAACGACTCGAAGCCCTGGTCGGGGACCTGTCTGCGGTGGACCAGGAACTCGAAGGCCTCGAAATCGAGCGCCGTCAGTTTCGGCTGTTGCAGGACGTATGCGGCGCGCTCGATGAGCTCGACGCCATGGGCGCGGGCGATCTCTTCTGGGCCGGCCGGACAGCG